>NZ_RAWR01000002.1:0-109350 GCF_003986945.1 Corallococcus sp. AB018
GCATGCTGACGGCGGACCGTGACGCCTTCTATGATGAGGCCGTTCTCCTGCTGCGCCGCGTCCGCAGGCGCGGCAGGCTCCCCATCTGGGCCAACACCCCTGAACGGAATTAGTCGGGATGGCTTAGAAGCGGCGTCATGCTTCCGGCGTCCTCTCCGTCCCCTCGCGACTTCGCGGCCTCGGCCCTCGCGGCCTGGCTGCTGTGTCTGGGTTTGTTCGCGGTCTACACCGCGAGCCAGGTGCAGATGCAGACGGACTCGCTGTGGTCCATTCCCTCCGCGGCCAGCATCCTCCACGAGGGCAACGCCGACCTGGACGAGTACGCGCCGTCGTTCACCCCGGCGACCGCGTACGCGCGAGGCATCTACGGCGGCCGCACCTATTACGAGTATCCGCCCGGGGTGATGGTCGCCGCGCTCCCGTTCCTGGCGGCCGCGGAAGGGCTGTTCTCGCTGGGCCGGCCGGTGCTCGCGCACCTGGGCGCTCCTGGCGCGGATGCGCTGGCGTGGCTGGAGTTGTTCCGGAGCACCGGCAAGGTGGACCTGGGCTCCTTCCACCGCACCGAACAGCTCATCGGTTCGTTCTACGTGTGCGCCGCCGCGGGCGTGCTGCTCGTCGCGCTGCGAAGGCGCGTGTCCGCTCGCGCCGCGCTCGTCACCGTCCTGCTCTTCGGGCTGGGGACGACGGCGTACTCCACCGCCAGCCGCGTCCTCTGGCAGCACGGCCCCGGGCTGCTCGCCATTGCCTGTGTCGTGCTGCTGCTGGCGAGGCCCGCGCAGACGCAGCGCACCGCGTTCCTAGCCGGGCTCGCGGTGGCGCTCGCGTATGTGTGCCGGCCCACGCACTCCATCTCCGTGGTCGTCGTCACCGCGTACTTCGTCCTGCGCTTCCACCGGCTGCTGCCCGCGTACTTCGCCGGCGCGGCGCTCGTGGCGCTGCCGTTCTGCGGGTACAACCTCCACCTCTACGGCTCGATTTTGTCGCCGTACTACACGCATCCGCTGGACGTGATGGGGTCGCGCTTCGTGATGGCGCTGGCCGCGAACCTGGTGAGCCCGTCGCGCGGGCTGCTCCTCTATTCGCCGTTCCTGGTGCTCGCCGGGGTGGGGTTCGTCCAGCGGTGGCGGAGCAGGGAGTTGACGCCATACGAGAAGGCCTTCGCCGTCATCGTGCTCCTGCACTGGGTGGCCATCTCCGCGTTCCCCATCTGGTGGGCGGGGCACTCCGTGGGGCCGCGGTTCTTCACGGACGTGCTGCCCTATCTCGTCGTCTTCCTCGCGTATCCCGTGCAGCTCGCGGTGGATGCGCCCCGCCAGCATCGCGTTCTCGCGGGCGTGCTCGCCGCGACGGCCGCGTTCAGCGTCGTCTTCCACTGGCGTGCCTCCACCTCCTACGACGTGCACGCGTGGAACTCCGTGCCGGTGGACGTGGATTTCGCGACGGAGCGCGTCTGGGACTGGAAGGATCCGCAGCTCCTGCGCGCCATTCCGGCCCGCTTCCGCGGCAACTCCCCGTAGGTCAGGGGCTCCGTCGCCTGCCTGCCTTCCAGCATGCGTCAGCGTCCGGACAGCCAAGGGCCTTGGCGTGCGCCGGGGACACCCTCAGCTTTCCACCGGACCTTTCTGCTCGAGGAGACGGTGACATGGCGAAGGCGATGAGCAAGCTGCCGCGCGCGCTGGGGTGGTTCAGCGTGGGCCTGGGCGTCACGGAGTTGTTGGGTGCGTGGAACCTGCTCCGGTTCTTCGGCATCTCGCGCGGCGACAAGTGGGTGCGGGCCTACGGCGCCCGGGAGCTCGCCGCCGGTGTGGCCCTGCTGAGCCCCGCGAACAAGCGTCCGTGGCTGTGGGCGCGAGTGGCCGGTGACGCGCTCGACCTGGCCACCATGGGCAAGGGCCTGCGCGAGCCCGGCGTGCGCAAGGGCCGCCTGCTCGCAGCCACCGGCGCTGTCGCGGGCATCACGTTGCTGGACATCTACGCCGCCGCGAACGCGTAGGCCCAGGCGGGACGTGCGTTAGGCTTCCTCCCTCTTCAAAGGAAGGAAGCCCGTGCGTCCCGTTCTCCTGTCCCTGTTGCTCCTGCCCGCGCTCGCGGGTGCCGCCGCCCCCAAGGCCCAGGACCCATTCGTCTTCACGGGCGTGGAGCGCATCGTCGCCGTGGCGGACGTGCACGGCGACGTGGACGCGCTGAAGGAAGTCTTGCGGCTCGCGGGCCTCATCGACGCGAAGGACCGCTGGATTGGTGGCAAGGCGCACCTGGTGCAGACCGGGGACCTGCCGGACCGGGGCGACCACACCCGCGACGCCTTCGAGCTGCTGATGCGCCTGGAGACCGAGGCGCGCAAGGCCGGCGGCCGCGTGCACCCGTTGCTGGGCAACCACGAGCTGATGAACATGCGCGGAGACCTGCGCTACGTCACGCCCGGCGAGTTCGCCTCCTTCGCGGACCAGTCCTCCGTCGCTGACGGCCCGGGGGAACCCAAGGGGCTCCGCGGCCACGCCGCCGCCTACGCCGCGGACGGGCGCTACGGGAAGTGGCTGCGCTCGCACCCCGCCGTCATCCGCGTCAACGACACGCTCTTCCTCCACGGCGGCCTGGCGCCCACCGTTCCCGGGACCACGTTGGAGGAGGTGAACCGCTGGGTGTGGCAGGACCTGACGCCGGGGCAGGCACCGGGCGGCGGCGTGGATCCGCAGGGCCCGGTGTGGTTTCGCGGCTACGCCATCGACGACGAGGCGAAGTGGGACGCGGGCCTCACCCAGGTGCTGGAGCGCTTCGGCGCCCGCCGCATGGTGATGGGCCACACGCCGTCCAAGGATGGCCGGCTCTCCGTCCGCTTCGGCGGCCGCGTCATCGTCATCGACACCGGCCTCAGCACCCACTACGGCCGCCACCTGGCCGCGCTGGAGCTTCGCGGCGACCGCCTCACCGCGCTCTACCCGGAAGGCCGGGTGCCCCTGCTCCCCACACCGAAGGCCGCCGCGCCCGCTCCGCGCCCCGAGGCAAAGACGGGGACGAAGTAGACGGTCCTCCTCCAGACGCCTACCTGGAGCGTTCACTGGAAGTCTTTTGACTTTGATAGTCAGTATCAATATCGTCCGACCCCATCAAACGCAGGGAGCCGCGATGCACGAGGGATGCGGGCCACAGGGAAGTGCCGGAGAGCTGCGCTGCATGTGCGGCAGCCTGCTGGCGCGACTGGTGCCGGGCGGCGTGGAGCTGAAGTGCCGCCGGTGTCACCGGACGCAGGTGGTTCCGCTGGAGCCGGGTTCGTCGGCGGAGCCACGGGGCGGCGGTGCTCCCCGAGGCAATGGCGGCTGAGACGCTTTGAAGGACCGGGCCTTTCGGTGAGGGGCTCGCGGCAGTGTGTTTCCTGAGGCCCGAGGCCCTTGAGCCCAGCGCCCGACAGGCTTCCCGTGAGCGGAGGCCCCCCGGCTTTCGTGCCGGGAGGACGTGGGATGTCCGGGCGTTGGTGGCTGTGCGCGCTGCTGTGGAGTGCCGTGTCCGGCCTGGCCCGGGCGGAGGACGTGCCGTCCGCGAACGGAGGCGTGGCGCAGGCCGCGTCTCCGTCTGACGCGGAGCCCGGGCCGGAAACGCCGGGGCAGGAGTCCGCGCCCGCCGCGGAGGCCGCCACGTCAGCGGAGCCCGTGGCCGCGTCGCCGTCGCCGTTGCCGTCGCCGTCGCCGTCGGAGCCGGATGCCGCCTCCGTGTCCGCGGAGGCCGTGCCCGCGTCGCCGTCGGAGCCGGATGCCGCCTCCGTGTCCGCGGAGGCCGTGCCCGCGAAGCCCGTTCAAGCGGTGGAGGCCACGCCTCCGGTGGAGGAGCCTCCCGCGCTCCAGACGGTGGTGACGAGCTCCCGCACGCAGGAGCGTCTGCGCGAGACGCCGGTGGCCACCGAGGTCATCACCCGTTCTGAGATTGTCGCCAGCGGCGCGCGAGACGCGTCGGAGTTGTTGAACGCGCGCCCGGGCTTCGTGGTGCAGCAGGGCTTCTCGGGCTCCGGGCTGTCCATGCAGGGCCTGGCTCCGGAGTACGTGCTGGTGCTGGTGGACGGCGAGCGCGTCACCGGCAAGGTGGACGGCAACATCGACCTGTCGCGCCTGTCGCTGGAGGACATCGAGCAGGTCGAAATCGTGAAGGGCCCCGGGTCCGTGCTCTACGGCAGCGACGCGGTGGCGGGCGTGGTGAACTTCATCACCCGCCGCGCGCAGCGCACCCTGGGCGCGGACCTGCGCGCCGCGTACGGAACGCTCGGGCGCCTGGATCTGGACGCCACCGGTGAGACGCGCGGCGACGCGTGGGGCCTGCGCATGAGCGCCGGACTCCAGCGGCGCGACGCCTACGACCTGGACACCACGGACCTCGGCACCACGGGCAGCACGCTGAGTGGCTACGACCTGTCCGCGCGCGGTGACTGGCGCGGCTCGGAGACGATGTCGCTGGAGGGCACCGCTTCCTATTCGCACCGCATCCAGCGCGGCGTGGACCTGGGCGCCGCGGGCGCGGTGTTCGACCGGGCCACCCGCGACAACACCTTCGCCTCGCGCCTGTCCCCGTCCTGGCGGCTGGGGGAGAAGGTGAACCTGCGTGCGGACGTGTCCTACGGTCACTACGAGCGGCGCTACCTGCGCGACCAGCGCAACGCCTCCGCGCTGGACACCGTGGAGGACACGCGCGACCAGCAGGCCCGCGTGGGTGCGCAGATGGACGCGCGTCCCGGCGGCGGCCACGCGCTGGTGGTGGGCACCGAGTACCTGGGCGAATGGCTGCAGTCGGACCGGCTGGACGGCGGACGCGGCCGGCGCGGCCGTGGCTCCCTATACGCGCAGGACAGCTGGACGCTGTGGGAGCGCAAGGGGCTGGTGGCGATGCGCGGCGGACGGGTGGATGTGGATTCGCAGTTCGGGCTCGCGCTCACGCCCCGCTTCGCGCTGAAGGTGGACCCCCTGTCGTGGCTCACCGTGCGCGGCAGCTACGGCTGGGGCTACCGCGCGCCCAGCTTCCAGGACCTGCTCATCGACTTCGAGAACCCCTCCGTGGGTTACACCGTGCGCGGCAACCCGGACCTGAAGCCGGAGCGCTCGCGCAGCTTCAGCTTCAACGTGGAGACGCGCCCCACGCGCGACTCCGTGGTGTGGGTGGGCGTGTTCCAGCACTCGCTGCGCGACATGATTTCCGCGTCGCTGCAGTCCGAGGGCGACTTCCTGCGCTACTCGTACATCAACATCGCCCGGGCGCGCGTGCGCGGCGGCGAGCTGGGCCTTCGCCAGACGCTGCCCGGCCGCATCCAGGTGGAGCTGGGCTACACGCTCACCGACGGCACCGACCAGGAACTGGACCGCGCGCTGGAGGGCCAGTCGCGGCACCGGCTCACCGCGCAGGCCACGTGGCGCCACCGCGAGTGGGGCCTGGAGGCGAACCTGCGCGGCGCGCTCACGGGCGAGCGTCCTTTCTATCCCGATACCAACGGAGACGGTGTGGCGGATTCCTACCGTGCCAGCCCCACCGTCTCCCTGGATGCCCGAGTCGCCTGGCTGATGCCAGCGGGCGGGCTCCAGCTTTTCGTAGTGGGCAGCAACCTCACCGGTGCGGGCAATCCGACGGACCTGCCCATCCCACCCCGCACCCTCCAGGCCGGTGTCTCCACCCGGTTCTGATTCTTCACCCCTGCACACTGAAGGAGTCCGCATGTTCCTCATTCCCTTCCGTCCCGGCTTCCTGGGCCGCGCCTGCGCGGCGCTGCTCATCGCGGGTCTGGGCACCGCATGCGGTGACGACCTCCAGCCCACGCCAGGGCCTGACGAGGACGAGAACCCCGTCGTCACGCCGCAGGACGGCGCGAACCTGAAGCACCACGACAACGGCGACGGTTCGTTCACCTCCGTCGTCGACGCGACCAACGCGGAAGCGTGGGTGGGCGTGGATCTGGACACGGGCAAGCAGGTGAGCGCGACCGAGGACGCGGTCTGGGACCTGGCCTTCCAGCGCTACACGGTGAAGGCGCGCGGCGGCGTCAGCGGCACGGGCAATGTGCAGGTGGCCATCGTGCCGGGCACGACGTTCGCGGCGCTCACCCAGGCGCCCGCGTCCGGCTACATGACGGACGCGGCGGACGGCCCGGACACCGGCGACAGTCCGGACACCGTCTTCAACCTGGGGGACGGCTGGTACGTCTACGACCTGCCGACCCATACGCTCACGCCGCGTGAGCAGCTCTATGTCGTGCGCTCGGATTCCGGGACGTACTTCAAGGTGCAGGTGCAGTCGTACTACGACGCCGCCGGCACGCCCGCGATGATGAAGCTGCTCTGGGCGCAGGTGGCCGCGCCGGCCGGGGGGCAGCCGTGATGGGCCGCACGGAGGAGGGGAGCCCGCTCGCCGCGCTGCGGGAGCGCTGGGTGGCCCTGCGTGAATCCGAGCCGCGCATGCGCATCCGCGACGCGGCGGACAAGCTTGGCGTGAGCGAGGCGGAGTTGCTCGCCACCGGCTTGAACGGCGAGTTGGTGCGGCTGGAGCCGCGCCTGGACGTGCTGCTGCCCCGCCTGGAGTCGCTGGGCCGGGTGATGGCGCTCACGCGCAACGCGTCCGCGGTGCACGAGAAGAAGGGCATCTACCGCAAGGTGGAGCTGCACGGCGCCCGGGCGCTGGTGCTGGACGAGGACATCGACCTGCGGCTGTTCCTGTCGCGCTGGTGCTTCGTCTTCGCGCTGCGCGAGGACCTCTCCGGCACGGTGCGCCGCAGCTTCCAGGTGTTCGACGCCGCCGGCACGGCGGTGCACAAAATCTACCTCCAGGACGACGCGAACGTCGCCGCCTTCGAGGGGCTGGTGCGCGAGCTCCAGCACGAGGACCAGAGCCACGTGCTGGACGTGGTGCCGGTGTCTCCTCCCGCCGAGCCCCGGCCGGACTCGGAGATCGACGCGCTGGGGCTCAAGGCCGGCTGGCGCGCGCTCCAGGACACGCACGAGTTCTTCGCGCTGCTCGGCAAGTTCAAGGTGGCGCGTACGCAGGCGCTGCGGCTTGCCGGGACGGAGTTCGCGAAGCCGGTGACGCCGGACTCGCTGGGCTGGACGCTGGAGCGCGCCGCGGCGAGCGAGCTGCCCATCATGGTGTTCGTGGGCAACCCGGGCGCGATCCAAATCCACACCGGCCCGGTGCGCACGGTGCGGCCCATGGGCCCGTGGATGAACGTGATGGATCCGGGCTTCAACCTGCACGTCCGCGCGGACCACGTTCACACCGCCTGGGTGGTGCGCAAGCCCACGCGCGACGGCGACGTCACCTCGCTGGAGCTGTTCGACAAGGCGGGCGAGAACATCGCGCTGCTGTTCGGCAAGCGGAAGCCGGGCGAGCTGGAGTCCCCCGCGTGGCGGACGCTGATGGAGGAACTGGTCCGGACGCTGCCCGCGGTGGAGGTGGCGTCATGAGGCGGACGGCCTCGAAGTGGGGCCTCGCCACGGCCCTGTTCGCGCTGGTGGCGCACGCGGCGCCTCCCGCCCCCAAGCCCGCACCGGCGCCGAAGCTCATCACCATTGGACCGGCCATCACGCAGACGGTGTTCGCGCTGGGCGCGGGCGACCGGGTGGTGGGCGTGGACGACTCCAGCGCGGCGTTGCCGGAGGCGTCGAAGGTGCGCACGGTGGGCTACCAGCGCGCGCTGTCCGCGGAAGGCGTGCTGTCGCTGGGCGCGGGCCTGCTGCTGGGCTCCGCGGAGGCCGGGCCTCCGCCGGTGCTGGAGCAACTCAAGCAGGCGGGCATGAAGGTGGAGACGTTCGCCAACGAGCCCACGGTGGAGGGCGCACGCGCTCGCATCCAGGGCATCGCGGAGCGGCTGGGCACGCCGGAGCAGGGCAAGGCGCTGGTGGCGAAGCTGGACGCGGACCTGAAGAAGGCGGCGGACCGCGCGACGCAGGTGAAGGGCACGAAGCCGCCGCGCATCCTCGCCATCTACGCGCGCGGCGCGGGCACGATGATGGTGGCGGGCTCGGGCACCGTGGCGGACACGCTCATCCGCCTGACGGGCGGGATGAACGCGGCGGACTCGCTGCCGGGCTACAAGCCGCTGGGCGCGGAGGCCGTGGTGGCGGCGGCGCCGGAGTTCGTGCTGCTGCCCGCGAGCTCGGTGCCGTCCGTGGGCGGAGCGGAGGGGCTGGCGAAGCTGCCCGGTCTGTCGCAGGTGAAGGGCTGGAAGCTCGTCACCGTGGAGGACGTGGACTTCATGGGCCTGGGACCCAACCTGGGCCAGGCGGTGGCCCGCGTGCAGGACGCGCTGGCCCCGGCTTCGGCTCCGGCCCAGGCTCCGGCGAAGGGCGGCGGCAAATGAGCGCGTCGGAGGCCATGCCCGTGCCCGCTTCGCGTCCGGTGCCTTCGCGGCTGCCGGGCGCGGGGCCGTGGGTGACGCTGGGACTGCTGCTGGCGTTGATGGTCCTGGTGTCGTTGGCGGTGGGCTCCATGACGGTGCCGCCGTCCGCCATCCTCGGAAGTCTCTGGGAGGCGCTGGGCCTGGGCGAGGCCTCCCACCGGATGGACTCCATGCAGCGCGCGGTGCTGTTCACCTTGCGCCTGCCGCGCGTGCTGATGGCCGTGATGGTGGGCGGGGTGCTGGCGACGACGGGCGCCGCGCTCCAGGCACTCTTCCGCAATCCGCTGGTGGAGCCCGGCCTTCTGGGCACCTCCAGCGGAGCGGCGCTGGGCGCGGTGCTGGCCATCGTGCTGGACGTGACGCTGGCCGCGCACGTGGGGCCCTTGCGGATGCTGGTGGTGCCGGGGGTGGCCTTCCTGGGCGCGTTGGCGGCGACGGTGCTCGCCCTGCGGCTGGGCACGGGAGGCGGGCGTACGGACACGCCGCGCGTGCTGCTGGCGGGCGTGGCGGTGAGCGCGGGCGCGTTCGCGGGCATGGGCCTGCTCACGCACGCCGCGTCGGACGCGCAGCTGCGCACCATCACCTTCTGGAGCCTGGGCAGCCTGGGCGGCGCGTCGTGGGAGACCGTGGGCGCCGCGGCGATTCCGCTGGTCGTGACGCTGGGGTTGCTCTTGAGCGAGGCCCGGGCGCTCAACCTGATGCTCCTGGGCGAGCGTGAGGCGTGGCACCTGGGCGTGGACGTGGAGCGGCTCAAGCGAAAGCTCATCCTCGCCGCCGCGCTGGGCGTGGGAGCCGCGGTGTCGTTCTGCGGGATGATTGGCTTCGTGGGCCTGCTGGTGCCGGCGCTGCTGCGCATCGCGCTCGGTCCGGACCACCGCAGGCTGCTGGCCGCATCCGCGCTGTCGGGGGCTTCGCTGCTGCTCGCGGCGGATCTGCTCGCGCGGACGCTGTCCTCCCCATCGGAGCTGCCGGTGGGCGCGCTCACGTCGGTGCTGGGCGTGCCCGCCTTCATCGGACTGCTCGCGCGCAAGGGGGTGGCATGAGCCTGGAGGCACGCGGCATCGAGGTGTGGCGCGGGCGGGGGAGGGTGGCCGGTCCGCTGTCGCTGGAGGTCCAGCCCGGCGAGGTGTTGGCCGTGGTGGGCCCCAACGGCGCGGGCAAGTCGTCCCTGGTCGCGGCGCTATCAGGCGAGCTGCGCTGCAAGACGGGCGACGTGTACCTGGAGGGCCGCGCGCTGCACCAGTGGCCCTACCTGGAGCGCGCACAGCGGCTGGGCGTGCTGCCGCAGGAGTCTTCACTGGGCTTCGGCTTCACCTCGCTGGAAGTGGCGGCCCTGGGCCGCAGCCCGCATGCCCGGCGTGGCGGTGACGCGTCCGACCTGGACATCGCCCGCGCGGCGCTGGATGCCACGGACACGCAGCACCTGGCCTCGCGCGCGTACACGACGCTCTCCGGTGGCGAGCGGCAACGCGTGCAACTGGCCCGCGTGCTGGCCCAGCTGTGGACGCCGCCCGCGCACGGCCACCGCTACCTGCTGCTGGACGAGCCGACGGCGAGCCTGGACCTGTCCCACCAGCACCTGGTGCTGGAGCGTGCCCGCGCCTTCGCGCAGGACGGCGGCGCGGTGCTCGCGGTGTTGCATGACCTGAACCTGGCCGCGCGGTACGCGGACCGCATCGCGGTGTTGGACCAGGGCCGGTGCGTGGAGACGGGCACGCCTTCGGGCGTGCTGACGCCCGGCCTCATCGCGGGCACCTTCGGGTTGCAGGTGGAGGTGGTGTCGCGGCCGGACCTGCCCGGACCGCTGGTGATTCCCCTGGGCCGCGCACCCGCGCCGCCCTGACACACGGCCTTCCTCCCGCGAGGAGGGTGTCCACGCGCGAGAACGCCCCTCCAAGGCCACGCGTCGGACCCTCCTCGCGGAAGGACGTTGTGCCCTTCACACGCGGGCCACGCGCTCCCGCGTCGCGCGCCTTGGACGCGCCTGGGCCGGCTCCGGACGCAGGTAGCCGACCGCGAGCGCGGCGATTTCATCCACGAACGCATCGTCCTCCACGTAGTCCGGCCGGTCCGTCAGCGCCGTGTGGCACAGCGCCTCCACGGTGTTCACCAGGATGAAGACCGCCATGTCCAGGTTCCGGGGGCGCAGGTCCTCGAAGCGGGGCGCGAGGAACGCACGCACCAGCCGGTGCAGCCGCTGCGAGTACGCATCCGACAGGCCCCACTGCCGCATCCGCGGCATCAGCTCGTGAAGCACCTGCTGCAGGCGAGGGTTCTCCCGCTTCACCGCGAGCACCTGCCGGATGATGGCGCGCATCGCCACCGGAAGCGGCTGCCCGGCGAGCGGCACCAGCCCGGACTCGAAGTCCGCCAGTGACCGCGCGCGGTGCTGCTCCATCAGCGCCGTCACCAGCCCCTCCTTGCTGGGAAAGTATTGGTAGAGCGAACCCACGCTCACCCCCGCCTCCTGGGCGATGCGGTTGGTGCTCGCGGCCTCGTAGCCGTCCCTGAGCAGAACGCGAGCAGTCGCGGTGAGGATGGCATCAACCGTGGCCTGCGCCCGCTCCTGGCGGGGCGCCCTGCGACGGGAGGGAGGGGGACGGCGGGGCATGAGGCCTCCTCGAGGGAATGTGAGCACCACGCGAGTTGAGAACGTGAGCGACCGCTCACATTCTAACCCCATGCAAACGACCTCGTCCCAGTCCCCTGTTCGTTCGTCTGTCTCGCCGTCCTCCCCGAGGGGCAAGGCCTTCCCCTACGCAGGCCACCGCGCGCTCGTGACGGGCGCGTCGTCCGGCCTGGGGGTGGTGTTCGCCCGCGAGCTGGCGGCGCGAGGGATGGATCTCATATTGGTGGCCCGCTCCGAGGACCGGATGCGCGAGCTGGCGGCGGAGCTGAAGGAGGCCCACCACATCCAGGCGGAGGTCATCGCGTTGGACCTGGGCCGCGAGGGTGCGGGCCGCGAGCTGTACGCGCGCTGCCAGGAGAAGGGCCTGCGGGTGGACCTGCTGGTGAACAACGCGGGCTTCGGCACGCACGGGGCCTTCGACGCGGCGCCGTTCGCGCGGCAGCACGAGCAGGTGATGCTCAACGTCACGTCGCTGGCGGACACCAGCCACTTGTTCCTGCCGGACATGCTCGCGCGCGGCGTGGGCGGCATCCTCAACGTGGCGTCCATCGCGGGCTTCCAGCCGGTGCCGTACATGGCCATCTACGCGGCCAGCAAGGCGTTCGTGTTGTCCTTCACGGAGGCGCTGTCGGAGGAGACGCGCGAGCGCGGCGTGCGCGTGCTCGCCCTCTGCCCGGGCCCCGTGAAGACGGCCTTCTTCGAGGTGGTGGGCACCCAGCAGGCCGCGGTCGGCCCCATGGCGACGGCAGAGGAGGTGGTGCTGCACGCCCTCAAGGCCCTGGACCAGGGCCGCGCGTCGGTGGTGCCGGGGTGGCGCAACTGGATGCAAGCGAACCTGACGCGCTTCACGCCGCGCCGGCTGGGCCTGCGCGTGGCGGCCGGGATGATGCGGCCTCCAGGGGCGGTAGGCACGGGCACCACGCGGCTCGCGCCGTAGCAGCGTGCCCCAGGCTCAGGATGCCGGACGCCGTTTCGGCACTGTCGGCGTGGGCGAGTCCAGGGCCGCGGCGAGCTGCGCGTCGGTGAGCTGGAAGAAGGCCTCGCTGCGCGGGGCCTATTCGCCAGTGAAGACGAACGAAGTCCTCCAGCTCCGAAGGGCTGATGCCACGAAAGGCCACCACGGCCGGGTCGAGCCACTGCGCCGTGTCGATGGCGCCCTCAGCCGTCGCGAACTCCAGCCCCCATCCTTCCGGCGCCCGGACGTCCAGCAACCTGCACCGGGGTTGGCCAATCCCACGGCCTGAGGTTCTCCGCGAGGATCACTGCGCCGCCCACCGGGCACGCTTTCCGAAAACCTGTCCGACAGTCGGACAGGGATGCGCCGCATGAAGTCCCACCTCGATGGTGGGCCGCGGTCGTGGCCATACGCGGACACGAAGGTGGGGCACGGACAGAGGTCCCCCGTCCGGGGCCGGTTGCCTCAAAACCTGTCCGACAGTCGGACAGGGATGCGCCGCATGAAGCCCCAACCTCGGTGGTGGGCCACGGTCGTGGCCGTGCGCGGACCCGATGGTGGGGCACGGACAGCGGCCCCCGCCCGGGGCCGGTTGCCTCAAAACTTGTCCGACAGTCGGACAGGTTTTCGCCGCATGCGGCCCGCGAACTTGTCCGACAGTCGGACAGGTTTTTCTCCGACCGGGCCCGGAGAGTGGCCCCCTGGCTGGCAATGAGGAGGGTGGGCCCGCACGTCCATGTCAGACCCCTGTGGTTGGATGGCGATGCTGGGACGAGGAAGGGGATGGGGATGGAACGGCGAGGACTCGTGGCCTATGTGGAGGCGCAAATCGAGCGCGATATCGCGCTGGGGCGGCTGCACCCGAGCGGGCAATTCGGCTCCGAAGCGAAGCTGGCGCGCCGCTATGAGGTGTGCCGAGGCACCATCCGTGAGGCGCTGCGGCGGCTGGCCGCCCGGGGCCTGGTGATTCAGCGCCCCGGACGCAAGACGCGCGCGGTGGCGTTGGATGAGTCACTGACGCTGGAGAACCTGGGGCTGGCGCTGCATGACGCGAGCAACCCGGATGCCCGGTGGCTTCTGGAGGGCTACTTCAGCCTCAAGCGGCAGGCGCTGGTGGAGCTGCTGGCCGACTGCTGCGCGAGGGCCTCGGACCTCGACTTGGACCGGCTGGGGAGCACGTGCTTCCAGCTCCAGGACGCGGCGCGCTGGGAGTCGGGGGAAACCTGCGCGCAGGCGGAATTCGAGTTGCTGCGGCATGCGGCGCGGGTGGCGGCGCGCCCCGGGCACGTGCTCCTCGTTCAGTCCCTGCAGCGGGCCTTCCTGGGAGGAGCCGCCCAACTGCTGCCGCTCATGGGCGGAGAGGCGCTGCGCGAGTGGGCCATCCGCGTGAGCGAAATCCTGCACGAGCGCGACGTGCAGGCACTTCAGCACGAGCTGCCGGCACTGCTGAAGGCTCGCGATGAGCACGTGCTGAACGCCTTCGCCCCAACCTCCCAGGGGCGCCCATCCTCTCAGGACGACCGCGCCCAGGAGGAAATACCCCCTGCCCCTGCGTCAGCCACCGCGCAGGTCAATGCAGTGGAAGCACGCCCCGGCGTGGAGGCGCGTGGCCTTGACTGTCCCACCCCAGCAGTCGAGAGCAGTGAGGGGCTCGTCCAGGAACACGGCTTCCGCGTGGAGCAAACCAGCGGGCCGCTACTGCCTCCAGCCGCCATCGGGCTCGTACCCTGTGAGCCAGGTGGGGCGTGTGCCGGGGATTCGGTAAGCGCGGCCTTGGGCAAGGTGTCCTGCTGTCGGACAGGTCCTGCCGCCTTGGGCGTGGAGGAGCGACTCTTGCCCGGGACGTCGCCCAGTGGCTCTCGCGGTTTCTCTCAGGGGGCGGTGCACACGGACGCGGGTCCGCTTCACGGTGGCCGGGGTCCCCTGGGCCGGTGGGCTGCTCGCCTCTGGCGATTCATTGCCGTGACCCTGGGGCTGCCTGCTTCGTGAGTGGCGACAGCCCCTGCGTCCTCTGTTGTTCCTGCGGCGACTTGCGTCTGGCTATCTGCTCAAGGGACCGCCTTCGTGGAGGCGGGCGCGAAGGCCTCTCGCAGTACCTTCGCCTCCAGCGAACGGTAGATGTTGGCGTGGAGCAGGTCGGGATGGGGTTCGTACTTCCACTTCAGTCCCGTGGGCGCGTTCGCGCGGAACGCTTCGGCCAGGCGTCCGGCTTCGGCCGCTACGTCGTCGCCGGCGGACGCCATGTACAGCGTGGCCTTCAGGCCCGGCCTTGCCTTGAGCTGGTCTCCGGCCTTGCGTACCCATTCCTCGTTGTTCCACCAGAGGCTGGGGCTCAGCGCGATGGATGTGCCGAACATCCCGGGCTGGAGGAAGAACGTCTCCATGATGAACAGCCCCGCGAGCGACTCGCCGATGATGGCCGTCTCGTCGGTGGCGCGGTACTTGCGGCGGACGTGGGGCATCAGCTCGTCGCGCAGGAAGGCGCGGAACGCCGCCGAGCCACCCACGCGTGGGGCGATCTCCTTGTCCTTCGCGACCTGCGTGGGGCCGGTCATGTCCCGGCGCCGTTCGGTGTTCTCGATGCCTACCAGGATGACGGGCCGCATCTCCCCAGCGCGGATGGCGGTGTCCACCATGGTGGCGACGTGCGGGAAGTCCTCCTGTTCGCCGCCGTCGGGCATGTAGAGGACGGGGTAGCGCACGCCCTTCGCCGCGTCATAGCCGGGCGGCGTGTAGACGTTGATGCGCCGCGTTTCCTGGAGCTTCTTCGACGGCAGCGTGAACGTCGCGTGCGGAGGCATCGGCTCCGTTTCAGCGGCATGGGCCACGCCGCTGACAAGGACGACGGCGAGCAGGAACAGACGGACACACCGCATGGGCTGCCACCTCTGGAAGGGATGAATGCTCGGGTGCTTCAGCGCCGGGACGGCGAACGGGACGACGAGGACGACGACTTCGCCTTGGGCACGCGCCGGGCGACGAAGAGGGTGTGCCGCGGCCCCTTGGTGCCGTGCGCCGTGGGGTGGAGGAGGTTGACGGTGAAGCCCACCTCTTCCAGCAGCTTCACGTACGCGGGCGAGGGCCCGGCGCTCCACACCACCAGCGTTCCGTTGGAGCGCAGGGAGTTGAAGGCGTGCGATACGCCGGTGAGGTCGTAGAGGCTGTCGTTGTCCGGGTGGGTCAGGGCCTTCGGGCCGTTGTCCACGTCGAGCAGGATGGCGTCGAAGGCGCCCTGCTGCCTGCGCATCACCTTGCCCACGTCACCCTCCACCACGGTGACTCGCGGGTCCTCCAGCGGCGCGTTCGCTAGCGACGCGAGCACACCCCGGTTCCACTCCACGACCGGGGACATCAGCTCCGCGACAACGATGCGGGCACCCGGTCCCAGGCGGTCGAGCACCGCGCGGACCGTGAAGCCGAAGCCCAGCCCGCCCACGAGCACCCGGGCGGGCGCGTCCGCCGCGAAGTTCGCGCAGCCGGCGTCGGCCATGGCCATCTCAGAGCCATGCTGGCGGCTGGACATCAACGTCTGGCCGCGCACGCGCAGCACGTACTCTTCGTCCCGCTTGGCGAGCACGACCTCGCCCACGTCCGGCAACTGCGCTCGCTCCACTGTTTCCCAGGGCTTCATGCCAGCGCTCTTCGCGCGACCGGGCCTCCGGGTCAAGTCGCAGCCTTGACACCCCGGGACGTGCCTGCGAAATGCGGACGACCGCCCCCACCCCATGGAACGCAACGGACGACAGGCGTGGCCCCTGGAGCTCTCCGAGCCCTTGCGCGAGGTGGACCGCCTGCGCCGGGGAGGCCGCTACACGTCGGCGCTGGCGCTGGCGCGGACACTGGCGGAGGCGCATCCGACGCAGGTGCGGGTGCTGGTGGAGGTGGGGCTGACGCTGGGGGTGTGGGGTGGCCAGCCGGCGGAGGCGCTGCCCTGGTTCGACCGCGTGCTGGAGCTGGCGCCGGGCCACGTGGCCACGCGCTACCACCGGGCGCTCACGCTCGCTCGGCTGGGCAGGCACGCGGAGGCGGTGGAGGAGTTCGCGCAGGTGGAGGCCGCGGGGTTCCGCAAGGCGCTGGTGCTGCACATGAAGCGCGCGGAGTCGCTCGAAGTGCTGGGGCGGCTGACGGAGGCGGAGGCGGACTGGACGGCGGCCCTGGCGGAGGACCGGGGCAATCCGTGGCTGCTCCAGCAGCGGGCCCGGAGTCGCACCCGCGCGGGGCGGATGGATGCCGCGGAAGCGGACCTCACCGAAGCACTCGCGTCCCAGGTCGGTGACGCGGTGGATCCCGAACTGCTGCACGAGCGGGGCGTGCTCAGGCTTCAGCGTGGCGATGTCACGGGCGCTCGCGCGGACTTCGACGCGGGGCTCCAGGCCTTCCGCGTGGGTGACCCGCCGTCGCTGCTGGACGCGCTTCGACGTGGGCTCCAGAACGCGGCATCCCGTGAGGGCGGGACGCGCTGAGCGCTGCTGTCCTCGCGACTGCCGTGCTGCCTCGGATGGCTACGCGTGCTCGACTTGTGCCGGCGCGGGACGGCCGCCGACACGGTTCGAGACCGCGAAGATCCCAGCTCCGATCAGTGTGAGCGCGACGGCGGCCCAGGCCGGCGCGAGGTATCCATACCCGGCCGCGATGACCACGCCGCCCAGCCATGCTCCCGCGGCGTTGGCGATGTTCAGGGCGGAGTGCGACATCGACGCGGCCAGCGAGGGCGCACCGGGCGAAGCCTCCATGAGCCGCACCTGCACCGCGGGCGCGAGGAACTGCGCCGAGATGCCGATGAGGAACACGAGCGGGACCGCCGCCCAGGGCGATGTCGCCGTGAGCGCGAACAGGGCCATCACCAGCGTCGTCGCGCCAAACCCCACCCACATCGCGAGCGACACCGAATGGTCCGTCAGACGGCCTCCCAGCATCGCCCCCGTCGTCATGCCCACGCCAAAGAGGGCGAGCACCCACGGCAGCGCCGACTCGGGCAGGCCCGACGCGAACGTCAGCGTCGGCGCGATGTAGCTGTAGACCGCGAACAGCCCTCCGAAGCCCACCGCGCCCACCAGCGACGTCCACCACACCTGCGGCTGCTTCAGCGCGGACAACTCCTGACGGATGCTGCTTCCTCCCAGTGACGCCACGTGTGGCACCCACAGCCACAGGGCCGCGAGCGTCACCAGTCCGATGGCACCGACCAGCAGGAACGTGCTTCGCCATCCCAGCTGCTGCCCCAGGAACGTCGCCACCGGGACGCCGATGATGTTGGCGACGGTGAGCCCGGCCATGATCAGCGCCACCGCGCGCCCTTTGCGCCCGGCTCCCAACAGCTCGGCTCCCACGACGGAGGCCACCCCGAAGTAGGCGCCGTGCGGCAGGCCCGCCATGAACCGGGCCACGACGAGCGTGTCGAGGGTCGGTGCCAGCGCCGAGGCCGTGTTGCCCAGGGTGAACGCCACCATCAACAGCAGCAGCAACGCCCGGCGCGACATCCGAGCCGTCACGATGGCGACCAGCGGCGCTCCCACGACCACGCCCAGCGCATAGGCGGCGATGACATGCCCGCTCCGGGGAATCGTCGTCCCCAGCCCGCTCGCGATCTGCGGGAGGATGCCCATGGTGGCGAACTCGGTCGTCCCGATGCCGAAGCCACCCAGGGACAGCGCCAGGAGCGCCCTTCCTACGTCTTGCTGCTTCATGGGGGGCCCCGTATCAGGTCGGCGGACGCCTGTCGCTTCGGGGCTCAACCCTCGCGGGGGATGGGCTCGAACTCGATCGTCTTCCCGTGGGGGCGCACGTAATAGAGGTGGATGCGCAGGTGCGGGTACGCCGTCTGGAGCTCCTTCGCGCCGAAGTGCAGGTCCTTCAGCTGCTGCTCCACGGCGATGTCCGGCCCCAGCGCGCTGTGCTTCGCGTGGTAGTAGCCGCACCCCGCGTGCGCCAGCAGCAGCACGTCCTCGATGTGGTGGCCTTCGATGAGGAAGCGGGCGGCCTTCGTGAAGCCCTCGCTCTCCAGGTAGTCCGACGCCCAGCGGTTGAGGAGCGCGGGGCCTCCAGGAAGGGTGAGCGTGTCGATGCGCGGGTGGCCCAGGTGCCGGGCCAGGTCCTCCACGGCCTCGGTGAAGCGCCCGTCCGAGCAGTACACGGCCAGGGTCTTCGGGTGGACCGCTTCAAAGGGGACGCGGGAGACGAAGGGTGCGGACATGCGCCCCAGGTTAATGGCTCCCGGCCTCCACGAAAGCGCCTTGTGCCCCGCGGCACTCCCGGGGCGCGGGTGGGACATGGACTCAGCCCTCGCGAATGGCCCGGGCCTCGAGCGCGGCACGGGCCCGCTCCGCGAGCCGGAGGCTGTCGGGAAGCTCCCGGCCCAGCAGCCTCGGGACGCCCACGGCCAGCGCCACCGCGTTGCTGTAGAAGCACGCCTGCGCCCGCGACAGGTCCGCGAGCGGCAGCACGCGCTCCACCACCGGCAGGCCCTCCACGGACGCCATGGCCAGCAGCACCGCGCGCGCGATGCCCGGCAGGCACGGCGCGGACAGCGGCGGGGTGACGAGCGCGCCGTCCAGCTGCACGAAGAGGTTGGCCGTGGGCAGCTCGCAGACCTCCGCTGCCTCGTTGGTGAGCACGGGCATCCACGGCAGCAGCGCGTGCTGGCGGAAGTACGCCAGGCCCTTGTGGTTCACCGTGCGCTCCGCGCGCCGGTAGGCCCCGGCCTCCACGCCTTCCAGTTCGCGGCCCTGCCGGTGCAGGGCTTCGAGCTCCGCGGGGAGGGGACGGAAGGTGCACAGCACGTGACCGTCGCTGACCGCGAGCTTGCCCACGCCGGTGAAGCGGGGACCCATCGCCGCATCCGCGGTGAGACAGCGGCGCAGGGCTTCCCGCACGGCGTCCTCGCGGAGGAGCGAGGGCGCCGGAGCGCGCACCGCCGTGGAGAACGCGTCCAGGCTTCCGCGCAGGCGGGACAGGTGCCGTGCGAGGAGCCTCGGCTGCCCGGCGTCGATGCGGAACGTGGTGAAGAAGCCCGCGCCGAAGAAGAAGCCCTGGGAGAAGTCGTGCAGGCGCAGGTCCTCCCAGCGCTGGACGACGCCATCGACGGAGACGGTGGAGAACATGATCAGGCCTGGAGGACGGCGGGCAGGTAGCTGTCGAGCGGTGCCGTGGCGGTGCTCGGGATGCGCAGCTTCACCCGGTCGGGTCCCACGCTGAAGGTGTCCCAGGAGAAGAGGAACAATCGCCGCTCGCGAACGCGGTCATGGACGTCCGCCCAGGGAATGCACAGCGGCGGGTGGCCCAGGCGAAAGAGGAAGAACACCGCGAGGTAGAGCCCCCGCGCGTCGCCGCCCAGGGTGAGGCAGTTGCCGTACGACACCCCGCCCACCTCGCCGGAGACGAAGGAGCTGCACGGAAAGCCTCCGCCCTTGTCCAGACGGTAGTCCCGCGCGAGCCGCCGCCAGCCTCCCATCGCGGCGAGGACGTACGAGACGAGCACGAACATCCCCGGGAACATGAAGAAGAAGAGCCACGGCGGCAGATGAAAAGCGGGCTGCGGGTGCATGGCCTCATTCTAGGCCAGCGCCAGGCTTCACGGGCTGGCTGCGTCGCCGAGCGGGAGGCTCGCGGAGGCCGCCGGGATGCCGGGCAGCGTGAAGAAGAACGCGGCGCCGTGGCCCGGCTGGCTCTCCACCCAGACGCGGCCGCCGTGGGCCTCCACCAGCCCCTTGACGATGGCGAGCCCCAATCCGGCGCCCGCCTTGCGCGTGTGGATGGCCTGCCAGAAGCGGTCGAACACGTGGGGCATCGACTGCGAGTCGATGCCCGGCCCCGAGTCCTTCACGCGGAAGCACACATGGTCCCCCCGGCGCTCGGCCTTCAGGAGGATGTGGCCCCCGGCCGGGGTGAAGCGGATGGCGTTGCCCACCAGGTTCTGGAAGACGCGCATCATGCGTGCCCGGTCCGCGCGCACCTGGGGGAGGTCCGGCTCGGACTCCACTTCGAGCCGCAGCGCCTTGTCCGCCGCCAACAGCTCGTTCAAGGCCTGCACCTGGTGGAGCAGCCGGGGCACGTCCAGCGGCTCCACGTCCAGCACCGTGCGCCCCGACTCCACGCGCGCGACCTCCAGCAGGTCGTCGATGAGCCCCTCCATGTTGCCCACCACGAGGCGGACCTTGCGCAGGGCCTCCGTGGCATGGGCCTCCTGGTGCGTCCGGACCAGGCTGCGCTCCGCGGATTGGGACAGGAGGGTGATGGTGTTCAGCGGCGCGCGCAGGTCATGGGAGACGATGCCCAGCGCCTCGTCCCGCTCGGCGATGGCCTGCTTCGCGGTGCGGTACAGCCGCGCGTTCTCCAGCGCCAGCGCGGTCCGCCGCGCCAGCTCCTCCACGAGCGGAAGGCTCTCCTTCCCGTAACGCAGGCCCGGGTGCGCGGACACCAGCAGCAGCACGCCCAGGGAATGGTCCTGGAGGGCCAGCGGCACGGCCACCGCGGACTCCACTCCGGGGCTGTCCGCGGAGGGCCCCTGCAGGAGCCCCCCCGACCCCGTGCGCAGCGCCTGCGCCACGGTCCGCCCCAACACGGTCTCGGCGCCAGGGGCGCATGCCGCTCGCAGCGCGTCCGCCAGTCCGTGCGTCACGGCGGCGACCTCGGTGGAGGACTCCTCATCCAGACAGCCACTCCGCGTGGAGATGGCGCAGCCGTCCGCGAGCGTGGGCACCGCGAGCGTCACCACGGTGCGGACCACCTCTCCGCAATCCAGCGAGCGCGTGCTGGCGGCGCCCATGTCGGAGAGGAAGCGGCCCCACAGTTCGACGCGCCGCTTTTCGGTGATGTCTCGGAAGTAGACGGAGAGCCCCTCCGGGGACGGGTACGCCACGACGCGCAGCCAGCGGCTGTCCACGAGCGAGGGTTGCTCCTCCTCCACGGGGAGCTGCGCCGCCGTCGCCCGGCGCACCAGGGCCGCCATGGCCGAGCCGTGGTCGCTGGAGAAGACCTCCTCCAGCCGCCGACCCAGCAGCACCTCGCGCTTGAGGCCGAAGTGGGTCTCCGCGGGCCGGTTCACATAGGTGAAGCGCCCGTCCCGGTCGAACGCGGCGAAGCCGTCGGTGATGCGCTCGAGCACCGCGTTCATCCGCTCGCGGGCGACCTCCGCCTCCTCGCGGGCGGCCTCTTCCCGAACCAGCCGGTTGCGCGCCTCGTCTGCTTCGTAGCGGGCGGTGATGTCCTCGTGGGCCATCACCACGCGCAGCGGGCCCGACCCGACGAAGCGCGTGGCGCGCAGCAGGAACCAGCGCCGCTTGCCGCCTCCAGGCTCGTGGCACGGGTAGTCCAGGAGGAACGACTCGCTGCGGCCCGCGAGGATGTCGCGGATGCCTTGCGCCACGGCGGCGGCTTCCTCGGCGTACTCGCCCCGTGCGTTCTCGGTCACCTCCAGGTAGTTCGCGCCCACGCCGCAGCGGCTGTCCCCGTCCGCGCAGCCGTTGTCGCGCGCGAAGCGCCTCCAGGCGGCGTTGACGGCGATGATGGTGCCCTGTCCATCCAGGATGGCGATGTGCGTGGACAGCGAGTCGAGCGTGGAGCGCAGGAACTTCTCCGACGCATGCAGTGCATGTTCGGCGCGCTTGCGGGGACTGACATCCCGGAAGCAGACCGTGAGGCCTCCCGAGGAGGGGTACGCCCGCACGTCCAGCCAGGCATCGAGGGGTTCGTAGTAGGACTCGAACGCGACATGGACCTGCTCCGCGAGCGCCCGCCGGTACTCCTGCTCGAACAAGGAGCCGCGCGCCTCGGGGAACTCATCCCACACGTCGCGCCCGAGGAGCTCCGCGCGCGGGCGGCGCAGCATCCACTCGCTGCTCGAGTTGAGGTAGGTGAAGCGCCAGGAGCGGTCGAGCGCGAAGACCGCGTCCGAGATGCGCTCCAGGGCATCGAGGGCCTGGATGGATGAGGGAGCCTCTGACGCCGGGCGCTCAAGCGAGGTCCGTTCGTGGCCCTGTCGCACGGCCATTCCTCCACCCCCTCATGAAAGACACTTGAGGGAAGTATGGGAGTTGCTGCCGCGCGAAGCCGCGCGAGGACGGCTCCCCGCTCGTGGGCCAGTCCCGTCCCCGGAAGGGGAGCGCCCCCCTGCCCGCGGGCCTGGAATTCCGCGGGAAAGGGGAGCCTGTGTAGCGGACGTCAGGTGTCCTGCTCGCGGGTGCGATGCGCGAGCTGGAGGATTTCGTCCTCGGAGAGCTGGTCGGCCTTGACGATGTTCCGGTCCGCCTTGAGCTGTTCGACCTGGCCATCCCGCAGGACGTGGAACTGGCCCGTCTTCTGCGCGGGAAGACGCGTGGCGGGGTCCATGCGCGCATCCGAGAACATGGGCCGGAGCTTGCCGAGCGCGCGGTCTTCCCTCACGCGGCCAATGAACCAGCTGCGCACGTTCTCCCGGCACTTGTAGTCCAGGTCCCCCGGGCTCTGGGTCGCGAGCATCACGCCGATGCCCGCCGAGCGTGCGCGCTTGAGCAGGTTCTCCATGGGCTGCTTGGTCGCGGGGATGCCCACGGCCGGCAGGTACATGTCCGCCTCGTCGAACATGAGGATCGCCTGGAGCTTGGAGGAGGGATGCTGGCTGGCCCAGCGATTGGCCTCCACGAGCAGCTGCGACACCCAGAAGAGCGCGCCCTGCGTTCCCCCGAGGAACTTGGTGCTGATGATGCTCAGCCGCGTCTTGCCCGGCACCTTCGTGCTCCCAAGCCCGAGCAGTTCCTCCATGTTCAGCTTCTCGCCCTGGGAGGCCAGGAGGTTTCTCGCGTTGAGCCGCAGCGTCGCCAGGTCCTGGGCGAGCTTCGGGAACACCTTCTGGTCGATGCCGCTCGTCTCCTGGACCAGGGTGACGTCCTCGGACGCGATGAACTTCTGGAGCAGGTCCAGGGTCAGCTCCTGTCCGATGGGGCGCTCCACCAGCAGCCGCAAGGCCTGGGCGAGCAGCGCCTTCGCGGCCCTGTCCCGGGCGCTGTTGCGGTACTCGAGCATGCTCGAGATGGCATCCGCGGCTTGCATCACGCTCTGTTCGCGCTCCTCCGGCGGCAGTGACTCCAGCCCCCGGGGGACCACGGGAATCGCGAGCGCGCGTCCGTCCGTGCGGCCCGGCGTGTAGAGGGCCACGTCCACGCGCTCCCGCAGCAGGCGCCGGCGCTCCTCCATCGCGGGGTTGCTCAGCTCCTCCTCCCAGGACTCGCCGCGCGCATACGCGGCGAGGTCTCCCTTGCGGTCCACCAGCAACGCGGGAATGCCTTGCAGGAGCAACTGCTCGATGAGGTTCAAGGCGAGCGTCGTCTTGCCGCTGCCAGAGCCGCCGAGGAACGCGCTGTGCCGTGTCAGTTCCTCCATCTGAACGAAGACGGGATTGGTGAAGACGCCCTCGGAATCGCCGACCCGCAGCGCGCCCGGCTTCGTGTCACTGGCGGTCTTCTCAGGCCGCTTCTGCTGCGGCACTTCCTTGGGCGTCTGGGTTCTCTTCGGGCCCTTGTCCACGAGCGGCTCGTTGTCCGGCTTGCTGTGCTTCTCGTCCTGTTCAACCTCTTCCCGCGGGGCGCGGGCGGTGACGGGCTCTGGCTTCGGGACGGTCTTCTCCAGGGCCAACACGTCTGAAATGGCCTTCAGCCGGGTGACGGGTTTCGTCGACCGGCTCCACTCCATGAACGCGGGCGCGGGGTGGTCCTTCTGGAAGGACTGCAAGGCCACCAGTTCACGCAGGTCGCTGTTGCCAAGCACGGCCCGGCGTCCGCCCTTCTTGAGCAGCGCCGTGGTCTGGTCCGCGACCAGTGTCCCCAGCGTTCCGGGAAACTCCGTCGTGCGCACGAGCACCGGGAGCTTGCCCGCCGAGGACTTCAGGGCATCCGCCATCTGGCGTCCCAGCCCACCGCCTCGTGGCGAGCGGTTGCAGAGCGCCACGAACATCTGGGTGTTGCCGGGCTGGATGGTGACGTTCAGTGAGTCCTCGTCGCGAGGCTTGACCTGGAATCGGGTGGAGCCTCCCAGCTCGTCTCCGCCCAGCTCGATGGCCCAGGCCAGCAGCGCGGCGACATCCGAGTCCTCCTCGGGAATGGCGCCCTTGAACTTCGCCCGGAAGTCGATCCACGCCTGGTCCGTCTTGTGGACGCCGTTGGCTTCCGGAACGTGAGGAGGCTTGCTGCCACCCCTGACGGACATGGGCAGCGGAAACTCCTTGGGGAGCTTTCCATCCTGGATGGCGCGCTCGCGGTAGCGGCGGCACTGGTTGAGGACATCCCGCGTCCGCTGACCGCTGAGCATTTCGAAGCCCTTCGCCGGGAAGGGGTAGGTGGGGTCGGCGGGATCCGGCGCGATGCCGGATTGCGCGAACAGGACGCTCAGCCGGCGTGCCGCGATGTCCCGGGCTGTCTGCGCCGTCACCACCGTCTCCAGCTCGACGGGCTCGGGATCGTGTTCGATCCGGTCGCGCATGGCCTGGTTGAGCTGGTTGCGCATCTTCATCCAGAAGTCTTCCAGGCAGCAGACCACCACGACCGCGGTGGGCACCTTGCCGGCGAAGGCGGCCAGGCTGTTCATCGCGCGGCGGAAGGAGGGCTCCATGCCAGGGCTCTGCTCGAAGTCGCTGATGTCCTCCACCTGGTCCACGCAGAGCACCATGGCCTGCCCCATCACCCCCATGAGCAACCCCAGATGGCTCAGCATGCGGATGGGGTCGTTGTCGGCGGTCCGCGGGACCAGGTCTCCAATCACGGCGCGGTCGACAGGGGGGAGGTCCTCGCAGCGCAGCCACTGGAGGATGCGGTGGTGGAAGCGCGCCTCCCGCCGCTGGAGGCAGATGAGCGCGCGCAGCAACTGCACGTCGATGTGACGGAACGCCTCGTCCGCGTGGAGCTCATCCGCGACCGAGCGGATCATGTCGTGGAGCTCGTGCTCCTCCAGGATGCGCTCTTCCGGGATGAGCGGGGCGAAGGCGCTCCTGCACCGGGCCATGACCGCGTCCGAAAGCCGCATCAGCCCAGAGTCCTCACCCTCGCCGGAGTCATACGGCTGATCCAACGAGTCGATGAAGTACGACAGGATGTGGCGGTCGTAGTGGGACGCATCCACGGTCATCGGCATGTAGCCGACGTAGCCCACCTGCCGGGCGTGGACGCCGTTGCGGAAGGCGCGCACCAGGTGGGTCTTCCCGCTTCCGGACTCGCCCAGCAGCAGCAGCATGCGGCCCGCGTCCGGCGGGGGAGTCCGGGTGGCGCGCTTCACCAACCGCTCGAAGCTCGCACGCGCGGGAGCGTTGAGGGACTCGACATCGAAGGGGTCCCGCTTCCAGAGGGTCTGTCCCTGCTGGACGCTGCTGAAGACTTCGGGACCGTCGGCCAGGAAGGCCGCGAGGCGGGCGTCGGTGGGCATGGGGGTTCCAGGAGGGTTCGGGCTAGATGACGACGAAGTGGTACGTGGCGCCGTAGGACTGCACTTCGGACTCGGCGACGTCCGTGGCGTTCATGTGCTGGACGAGGTCCGCCCGGCTCAGCGACAGGTGCCGCTTGCGGTTGGCGTCGAGCAACGCGGTGTCAAAGGCCTCGCGATTGCTCCACTCCGGCTGGACCGCTTTCCAGACGTGGGAGATGAAGACCTTGTTGTCGCCGAACCGCCCCGTGGGGAGCTTCCTCGCCACCGCGAGGATGCGCGTCGCGAAGGAGGCGGTGTCGGCGGGAAGCGGTGCCGGAGGCGTCTCCACGCGCACGGGCTTGGCGCGCTTCACCTTCGGCTCGTCCTCGCCTTCGGGCAGGACCCAGCGCCGCAGCGCGGACATCCGGACCACCTCCGCGTCCACTCGCGACGCACCGACGGCGCGGGCGGCCAGGAGGTCCAGTCCCCGCCTCGCGTTGGTGACCTCCTGCCCCAGGATCTTGCTCAGCAGGTGGGCCTTCAGCGCGGCAAGGGTGAGCTTCTCATCCGTCTCCACGCCCAGCTCGCGCCACAGCAATCGGTCTTCGACCTGCGCCAGCGTGGGGAGCTCCGGACCTTCCACCTGGTGGGCCCGCTTGAGCAGCAGGGACCGCACGCCGCTGGCATTCGACAGGCGCCCGAACACCACCTTGGAGTTCGGCAGGCCCAGGCCCTTCGCCAGCAGGTGCTGCTGCTTCACGCGCTTCCACGTGAGTCCCTTGGGGGAGTCCACCCGGAGGAACTTCAAGGCGCGCTGCCGTCCCTGCGAGGTCAGCGCCAGCGCCGTGCGGCTCCGGGCCTCCACCAGCTTGTCCTCCTGCAGCTCCGTCAGCAGCGCCTCGAACCGGCCGGTCCACTCGCCCTGGCTCCAGCGGTGTTCCACGAACGAGTGCAGCGTCTTCGCCAGCTCGGTGCGCGTGCCCGCCTTCTTCGTCGAGCGCGTCGCCAACCAGGCCAATGCCAGGCCCTGAAGCCGGGTGTCAGGAGTGTCGGTGTCCATGTCGTGGCTCCCGCCCGCCGGGCTCGCGCCCGCGGGCTTCAATCAACGTGTCGAGGGTGTGGAGGATGTGTTCCAGCTGGGACAGCACGTCCGTCGCGAGCAGCCGGTACACCCAGTAGCCCTCGCGCTGCAGGTCCAGGTCCTTGCGCCGGTCGCGGCGGAACCGCTCCGGATCCTGGAAGTGGTGGTAGCCGTCGATCTCCACCGCGATGCGCAGCGAGCGGCACAGCAGGTCCACCTCCCAGCTGCGCTTGTCCTCGGGGTGCAGCCGGGTGTTGAGCTCGAAGAGGCCCGCCGTGCTCCGGTGCTCCTCCAGCCGGTCGCGCAGGTACGCCTCCGCCTTGCTCCGCGCCCGGTCCGCGCCCGCGGCGCCCGCGCCCGTCAGCACCGCCAGCGCCACCTCGGCGGCGCTCACCCGCTGCTGCTCGGGCGCGCCCGTGCGCTCCAGCTTCCGGAGCGTCGCCACCGCGCTCGCGGTCTCCGAGGGCTCCGCCGGCACCTCCACCACGCCCTCGCGCACCAGCGCCTTCAGCCGCGTCTCCCCGCCCGCCAGGAACGCCCCCAGCGCCTCGCTGGACACCACGCACGCCACCGCGAGCGCCGGCACCGCGCTGCTCAACACCCCCGCCACCTGGAGCCCGCGGTACGATGGCGCCTCCCCCACCGCCATTCGTACCGCCGGCGCCTTCCCGGGCGGCACCAGCGCGTGCACCGCACGCAGCCCCGCGCCCAGGTTCCTCGCGAGCGCCGTGCGCACGGCGTTCGGGAGCGCTCCGGGCTCCACCGCCTCACGGCCAATCACCAGCTCCCGGCACAGCGCCCACGTGGCGTCCGCCAGCATCGCGGGCGGCGGCAGCGCCTCCAGCAGCACGCGCCGCTCATGTGCTGTCTTTCCCTGGAACCGCGGCGTATGTCTGGGGTTCGCCGCCGTCAGGCTGAACGTCGCCAGCGCCTCCGCGTCCACCCCCAGGTCCCGGGTCGCCGCCAGCGCCCGGGCCCAGCCCAGCGCCGCCTCGTGCGGGTCCTCCCCGGAGACCTCCACCACCGTCAGCCCGTGCCGCGCGGCCCACTGGCTCCAGAGGGTCCCTCCCAGGGCCTCCGGTCCCTCCAACACGCTCAGGGTCGCGATGCCCTCCGCCCGGCGCCGGGCCTGGCGGTCCAACGCATCCAGCAGCGCGACGTCACCCGCCAATGGCAAGCACTACCCCCCGGGAGTGATGGCTTCACCGCCCCTCGTGAGCAAAAGACTGCTCCCACGGGTTGGGTGAAGACAAGCCCCCCAAAGGAGGTATGGCATTCCGGGAAGGAAGAGACCCGGGTGGGTCTGAAAGGCTTTACCGCCCTGCGTCGTCGCCGGTTTCCCGATGGAGAAGCAGTCCCAATCCAGCCGCCGCGAGCGCTGAAACCATGCCCGTCAGGAAGGGGGCCTGGGTGCTCCATGACGCATACATCCAGCCGCTCGCCACCGGACCCACCGTGCGGGCCAGTCCACCGCACGACTGCGCCAGACCCAGCACGGCGCCCTGCTGCGACGGCGGGGCGACCTGGGAGGCCTGGCTTGAAATCAACGGCTGCAGGAAGCCCATCCCCACGCCCACCAGCACCACGGAGAGCATCATCGGAATCGCCTGCCACGACACCGCGAGCCCCGCCATGCCGCCCGCGAGCAGGAGCGCTCCGCAGATGAGCAGCTTGAACTCACCCGCCGCGCGAGACAGCGGACCAATCAGCCCGCCCTGGATGACCATGCCCAGACCACCCACCACCGCGAAGGCGTAGCCCACCTCCTTGGAGCCCCAGCCCAGCCGCGCCTGCACCAGCAGCGCGAACGCCACCTGGAGCGTGGTCATGGACAGGAACACCGCGAAGAACAAACCCAGCACCATCCCCAATGCCTTGCGCCGGGACGGGTCCTGCAACGCGGACCAGCGCGTCTGGGATTTCGCCGCCACGCGCTTCTCCACCGGGTGCGTCTCCGGCATCGCGAAGAACGCGGCCACGAAGCCCACCAGCGCCAGGCCTCCCGCGAGCAGCGGCGGCACCCAGGGGCCCAGACCGGAGAACAGGCCGCCCAGCGTGGGCCCCAGCACCATGCCCAGGCCGATGCCCGCGCCAATGCGGCCCATGGCCCGGGCGCGCGTCTCCTTCGTCGTCACGTCCGCGAGCGCCGCCTGACACGCGGCGATGTTGCCGGACGTCGCCCCCGCCAGGATGCGCGACGCGAACAGCAGCGGCAGCATCAGCTGGTGGCTGGCCAGCGCGAACAGCGCCATGGCCACCGCGTTCGCCAGCAGGCTCAGCAGGATGACCGCCCGCCGCCCGTGCCGGTCCGAATAGCGCCCGAGCAGCGGCGTGGCGAGCAGCTGCGTGAAGCTGAAACACCCCAGCAGGATGCCCACCGTGCGCGCCGAGCCGCCCATGGACTGCACGTAGAAGGGCAGCATCGGGATGACGATGCCGAAGCCCACCAGGTCCAGGAACACGGTGAAGAACACCACCGCCTCCACCCGGCGCAGCAGGCCCGGAGTGGCGGCGGACGAGGCACCCACGCTGTCAGCCACCATTGCCCGCCCGGTCCACCGGCAGCGCGTCCGCGTAGGCGCGCAGGATGCGGCCCTCGTCGTAGGCGGCCTGGAAGCCCGTGGCCTCCAGGAAGCGCTTGTTGTCCACCACGATGGGGTAGCGCAGGTGGTCCGTGGCCCCCACGGACAGCCGGGGGAAGCCCGCGCGCCCCATCAGCACGGAGAACAGCGGCGAGGGCAGCGGCACCGGCGTGCGGCCCGTGCCCTTGATGATGACCGACAGCGGCACCGGCGCGGGCCCCGCCACGTTGAAGATGCCGCGCACCTGCTTCTCCAGCGCCAATTGCAGCGCCGTCACCACGTCCTCCTCCTGGAGCACGTGGAAGAGCGGGTCGTAGCCCAGCACCATGGGCACGCGCTTGCCGCGCAGCAGGTTCGCGAGCGTGCCCGTGCCCGGCGTGCCCAGCGTGTAGACGAGCCGCAGCACCGCGGTGGTGACGTCCGGCATGCGCCACAGCGCCGTCGCCGCGTACAGGTCCGCGGCCACCAGGTCCGCCAGCTCCGGGATGGCCTCCAGCGCGCGCGGGGGCTCGTCCTCGGAGTGGTACAGCGGCGAGTCCGGCGCCGCGCCGTAGAACGTGTGGCGCCCCACGAAGAGCACCTGCTTCACGCCGTGCGCCGCGCAGTGGTCGAACAGCGCCTTGGTGCCGTCCAGGTTGATGCGGCCGCGCTCGTGGCCCTG
Source organism: Corallococcus sp. AB018 (assembly GCF_003986945.1). Lineage (NCBI taxonomy): Bacteria > Pseudomonadati > Myxococcota > Myxococcia > Myxococcales > Myxococcaceae > Corallococcus > Corallococcus sp. AB018. The sequence goes on from NZ_RAWR01000002.1 coordinate 29,633, forward strand.
CACGGTGAACGCCGTCACCGTGGCCATGTGAATCACGGCCTCCGGCTTCCAGCGCCGGAAGAGGTCCTCGGCGGCGCGCTTGCGGATGTCCACCGGGTGGACCTCGATGCCCTTGGGCGCGTCCCTCCACGGGCGGATGTCGATGCCCGCGACTTCATGGCCGCTGTCGCGCAGCTTGAGCGCCAGCCTCCGCGCGATGCCGCCGGAGATGCCCGCAATCAACACCCTCATGGCAACAGCCTCCGGGCCCGGCGCAGGTTGCGCTCGGCGCGGTTGTCTTCGATGAGCCGCTGGATGCTCGCCTTCACCTGGTCCACGTAGCCCTGGATGACGTGGTCCTCTTCGTCGCCCGTGCCTTCGAAGACGAGCGGCTCGCCGTAATGGATTTCAAGCCCAACGGGCAGGGGCAGCGGCAGCAGGTACGGCGTCAGCGGCACGTACGGGATGCCCAGCAGCCTGCCCAGCGCGTACGCGTTGGTGACCGTGGGGATGGCCGCGCCGCCGCCCAGGAAGGCGAAGGGGATGATGGGCGAGCGCGTCTGGAGCGCCAGCCGGATGAACCCGGTGCCGAAGTCCACCAGCGAGTAGCGGTCCGGGTAGAGCTTCGCGGTGCCGCGGGCGCCCTCCGGGAAGATCATCAGCAGCCGGTTGTCCTCCAGGAGGCGCACGGCGTGCTCGGGCAGGCCGGTGAACTGGCCGGTGCGGCTGGCCCACAGCGAGGCCACGGGGAACTTGTGGATGAAGCGCTCCACCATGCCCTGCGCGAGCCGGGGCGGGTCCATCTCCAGCATCGTGGAGGTGAGCACCATCATCCCGTCCACCGCGACGCCGCCGGAGTGGTTGCCCACCAGCATGCCGCGGCCCTTCTTCGGGATGTGCTGCACGCCGGTGCAACGCACCCGGAAGTAGTTCCGGTAGAGGAAGGAGAAGAACTCCAGCGCCAGCTTCAGGTGCTTCTTGGAGATGCCGTAGGGGTCGACACCGTATTCGTTGAAGGGCAGCTCCAACCGCTCCACCCGCTCTGACAGGGACTCGCTCTGGGGCACGGGGCGCACCGTAGCACCGCGCGGATGCTTTGCACGGGGGGCCCGCGTCCCCCATTGTGCACCCGACGGGTGCCCCGGCCGGGCCCCCAGGGAGTGACGCGAGATGGCGGGGCAGCCGTGGACGGAGATGCTGGACGGGGTGGTCACGTGGGCCAAGGCCCTGCCGGCGGGGCTGTCCAACCAGGTGGCGGTGGACGTGAGCGGCCGGCGGGTGCGCCTGTCGCACGCGCGGGTGGAGGCGCTGTCGAGGGGCGTGCTGGGCCGCGTGAAGGGGCTCACCCTGCGCTCCTGGGACATCACTCCGTCCGTGTACGACCTGCGGCTGGACGTGCGGGGCTGGAAGCTGCGGGTGGAGACCACCCCCCAGCGCGTGGAACTGGCCGGAGGGCGCTACACGCTGTGGCTGGCCACGCCCGGCCGGGTGGAGCTGGAGGAGTCCCCCGGCGCGTCATCGCTGTTGATGGGCGCGCTGCGCACGGGGGCCGGGAAGGCCGCGCTCCAGGCCCTGGCGCGCAAGCTGTTGCCGCCGGGACTGGCCTGGGACGGACAGGTGCTCCGGGTGGAGGGGGCGCTGCCGAAGGAGGGCGCGCTGGCGGCCCGCCTCTTCGAGTCCTCCTCCCTGCGGATGACCGCGGAGCACGCACCGGAGGGCCTGTGGCTGTCCGCGGAGGAGTGGCCGGGGCTCTTGGACCTGCTCCAGGCCGCGCTGGGCCCGGGGTAGGGCGCGCTTCAGCGGCCCTCGCCGTCCCACACGTTGGCGCGGCCCGCCAGGGGACCGCGCTGCGGACGGACGATGCAGAAGCGCTGGCCGGTGGGGGCCTCCATCACCCACCAGCGCTGCACGTAGGCGACGCGCTTCGCGCCCAGGGCCTCCAGCCGCTCCAGCTCCGCGTCCAGGTCATCCGACTCGATGTCCAGGTGGATGCGGCTCTCGTGCTCCACCTGCTGGAGGAGCAGCATGGGCTCGGTGTCCTTCGCCTCCAGCTCGCGGTAGGTGGGCGAGTCCGGATCCACCGGCTTCACCGCCCTCCCCAGCGCCGCGCTCCAGAACCGTGTGGCGGCGTCGAAGTCCTCGACCTTGCAGTCGATGACGAACGTGCTGAGTCGGCTGTGATGCATGGCTCGCTCCTGATGGGCCGGGCAGGGGGGAAGCCCGTTGAGGGGGAGCCAGGGATACACCGAAAAGCGGGTGGACGGTACGACGGATTGAAGGGTGGGAGGGATGTGCGGCGCGCACCACTCCGCGCCGCCGGAGCATCCGGCAGCGGACCTTTGCGTGTGCGGAATCCGACGGAGCTCCTGCTGGACCCAGGGGGAGCGGGAGGCCCGGAGCCTCCCGCCTTTGGGGCCCTGCCTCAGTTGGGCCGCGCGAGCAGCTTGTCCAGCGCCGCGTAGCTCTCGTTGAGGCCCTGCTCCATGCCGGAGCCGACCATGCCCTGGAGGTCCTCCACGGTGTGGAACAGGGAGATGTTGACGAGCTTGGTGCGGCCGTCGCCCAGGTCCTCCAGCGTCATCGTCTCCACGGTCACGTGGCCCGGCATGCCGTCCCATTCGAAGGTCTGCTCGATGCGCTCCATGGGCTTCACCTCGCGGTAGCGGCCCTCGAAGCCGTGGGTGCCTTCAGGCGTGTGTTCGACGAAGCGCCAGTGGCCGCCGCGCTGGACGTCCATGCGCTCGACGACCACCTTGTTGCCCCGGCCCCACCACTGGGAGACGAGCGCGGGGTCGGTCATCGCCTTCCACACCCGCTCGCGGGGCGCGTTGAAGATGCGTTCGATGCGCAGCTCCCGCTCCGCGGTCTGGGTGACGATGGCCTTGTTGGGGGATGCACTCGCGACTTGGGTCGTCATGGCGTTCCTTTCGTGCGCTCGAGGAAGTCCTCGAGGTTGTCCAGGCGCTGCTCCAGCATGGTCCGGTAGGTGGCCATCCACTTCGCCACGTCCTCCAGTCGCTTCGGCCCGAGCTTGCATTGGCGTACCCGTCCGACCTTCTCCGTCGTGACGAGCCCCGCCTCCTCCAGGATGCGCACGTGCTTCTGGAAGCCCGTGAGCGTCATCTCGAAGTGTTCGGACAGGCTGCCGATGGACGTGCCGGTCCCTCCCCCCAGTCGCAGGAGGATGGCCCGGCGCGTCGGGTCTGACAGCGCCGCGAACGTACGGTCGAGGGCGACTTGAGACTGAACCATTTGGTTCAGTGTTAAGGCCTGACGCTCCAAACGTCAAGGCCCCCGGTGTCTGGCTACTTGCGCTTCTTGGACATGGAGCGGACGAAGATGGAGTCGATGCCGTGGATGCGCATGGAGACGAAGTCATCCGCGGTGGCGTTCTCGTAGCCCGCGTCGCGCATCTCCTTCACGAACGCGGGCGTGACGCCGTGGATGCGCATGGCCACCAGGTCATCCGCGCTCAGGTCCTTGAAGCCCAGGCCTCGCATCTCGCGGACGAAGTCCGGTGTCACGCCGTGGATGCTCATGGCCAGGAGTGAATCCAGGGGCAGACCCTTGAATCCCATCGCCGCGAGGCCCTGGATGCGCTCCGGCGTGACGTTGTGGATGCGGCAGCTCACCAGTTGCTCGATGGTCAGCTTCGGGTAGCCCTCGGCCGCCATCGCACGGACGTATTCCGGGGTGACGTTGAAGATGCCCACCTGGACCAGCTCATCCACGGTGATGACTTTCTGGCCCACCGCCGCGAGCGCCTGGACGCGCCGCGGGCCGACGTTCACGCTGGCCAGGAGGAATTGCTCGTCCGCGTCCGGCTTGGGAATGCCCAGCTCCCCGAGCTTCTTCGTGAAGCTTGCGTCCGGGGTGAAGCGCCAGGTGCCCACGCCCTGTCCGTCCTTGAAGCGGCCCTCGAAGTCGAACGTGCCCGCTTCACGCACCAGCTTGAAGGGGGCGCTGCTTCCTTCCGCCGTGGACAGTCCCTGGAAGTCGGCGAGCGGCGCGGAGAAGCCATGGTGCGAATCAGGACGGTCCTTGGGCTGCAATGACAGCTGCAACTGCTGCTCCTTCACGTACGCGCCCCACGTGCCGGTGCGCTGGGCCTCGGCGGCGAGGACGGGGAGGGTGAGGAGCATCACGACCAGGGTGAGCCACGGAGACAGGCGCGACGTCATGACGGCGACTCCTTTTCGGCAAGGCGCGGCCCTTCCGCGCGCTCGGGATGGAGCGCGCGGTGGGGCCGCTTGGGAGAGGAAGGGAGGGGTTACTTCCGGGACTTCTGCATGCGGCGGATGAAGTCCGCGTCCACGCCGCCGGCGCGCAGGCGCACCAGCTCATCCACGGTGGCGGGCTTCACGCCCGCGGCTTCCAGTTCGCGCAGGAAGTTGGCGTCCACGGACAGCGCGCGCAGCTGCATGGCTTCATCCAGCGTCAGGTTCGCGAAGCCCGCGGCCTTCAGCTCGTTGAGCCACGCGGCGTTGATGCCCAGTGCCTTCGCGCCCAGCAGGTCGTCGGAGTCCTCCTTGCCGAAGCCCAGGGCCGCCATCTGACCCAGCCACTCCGGCGTGACGCCCAGGTGCTTCATGGCCACCAGCTGCTCGGCGGGGATGGAGCGGCCGAAGCGGTCCGTCATGGACTTCGCGTAGTCCGGCGTGACGCCTGCGTGCTGGAAGCCCACCAGCGTGTCCACCGTGGGCTCGTAGCCCATGGCGGTGATGCGGTCGACGACCTCCGGCGTGACGCCCGCGATCTTCAGTGCGACCAGCTGGTCCACGCTCAGCGGATCCACGCCCACGCGGGTCTTCTCGTCGGCATCGTCCGACTCCTTGCTCGCCGCGCGGGCCTTCTCCTTCGGGGACGGCGCGGGGTTCGGAGCTGGCGCGACGACCGGCGCGGGAGCGGGGTTCGGAGCAGGGGGCGCCGCGACGACCGCGAGCACCGGAGCCGCGACCGGCGCGGGCACGGAGACGTGGAGACGGGGCGTGGCGCTGACGACAGGAGACGCCAGGGCCTTCGTCTCCGGCGCCTTCACAGGCTGCACGGCGAGCGCCGTCAGCGGCACCGCCAGCGCCAGACTGCTGGCCAGCGTGACAATGGAGACCCCCGCCGCCCAGCGCGACGAGCACCGTGACGTGGGCGCCACCACCAGCCGCCGCACGCGGTCCTTCAGCGAACCGCCCAGCGCGGACAGCGCGGGACCGCTGGCGTCCATGCCCTGCAACCGCAGCGCTTCCAGCGCGGTGAGCGCTCGGGCGTAGGGGAGGGCGCCGGGGCCATGGCGCACCGCGAGGTCGTCACAGCAGTTCTCGCGCTCCACGCGGATGACCTGGGACATCCACCACACGGCCGGGTGGTAGAAGAGCAGCGTCTCCACCAGCGTCTGCACCATGTTCACCGCGAAGTCGTGACGGCGGATGTGGGCCAGTTCGTGGGCCAGCACCAGCTCCAGCTCTCGCACGGCCAGCCCGGTGAGCGTGGCGGTGGGGACCAGCACCACCGGCTTCAGCCAGCCCAGCGTGGACGGCACATCCAACTTCGACGACACCAGCAGGCGCACCGGACGCGTGAGGTTCAGCCGCCGCGCCAGCACCTCCAGCCGCTGCTGCCATTCCCACGACGCGTGCACCGCCTCGTCCACCTGCCGGCGCAGCCCCATCCAGCCCTTGAGCAGGCGCAGCGACGACGCCGCCACGCCCAGGCCCCACGCCAGCACCAGCCAGGGCAGGTGCTCGCCCACCTGCTGGAACACTCCATCCAGCCGGGGCAGCGTCGCGGTCTCCTTCAGGTGACGCGGAGCGGGCAGCTGCGTCAGTGCAACGGACACCGGTGCCGCCATGGGCGCCACGGTTCGAGGGACGGACGCCGTGCTCACCACGGGACGGGATTCCACCGCGCGCGAGGCATGCCGCCACGCGGTGGCCACCGGCAGCGCCAGCATGATGCCCAGCGCGCCGCACGCCAGCGCGTAGCGCAGGTTCGCCGAACGACGGCCCACCCACCGGAGCGCCAGCGCCAGGGCCACCGCCACGAGCGCGCCCTGCCACACCAGGTGCACGAGCGCCCAACCCACCGCTTCCAGGATGAGACCGTTCATGACTCCGACTCCTTCTCGAGCGAATCCAGCAGCTGGCGCAGCTCCGCCAGCTCCTCCGGGGACGTCTTCTTCGTGGACAGGGCCTGCAGGGCGAGCCGCGCCGGGGAGCCGCCGAACACGCGGTCCATCAGGTCGGTGACCAGCTGCTGCTGGGTGCTCTCCCGGGGGAGCCGGGCGCTGTAGACGTGCGCGCGCTGGGACTCGTCGCGCGTCACCAGCCCCTTCTCCGTCATGATCTGCATCGTCTTCAGGACGGTCGTGTAGCCGCTCCCGTCCTGGAGTGTCTCGTGGACCTCGCGCACCGTGCGCGAGCCCCCGTCCCACAGCACCCGCAGGATGGCCAGCTCGGCATCCGTGGGTCGCGGCAGCTTTCCTCGGCTCATGGCTTCCTCTCTCCTCACCGCTTCCTACGCATAGTTATACGAACGATTTCGTAGGTGTCAACGAAGCCCTTCGTACTTCGCGAACAAGGGACCCTGGAGGGAGGGGAAAGGGCGTCCCCGAGGGCTGACGCCCAGACAAGCCATCAGGGAGGGGTGAACCGGACGGCGGGGTGTTTACCGTTTTCCCGACCGGGCCATGGCCACGCGGCGGGGAGCCCGAGGAGTCGTCCATCGATGCGTGTCATCCTCTTCTGTCATTCCCTGCTGTCGGACTGGAACCATGGTGACGCCCACTTCCTGCGCGGGGTGGTGACGGAGCTGGCCGCGCGAGGCCACTCCGTGCGCGTGTTCGAACCCGAGGACTCGGGGAGCTTCCAGTGCCTCTTGGAGGAGCCCCACGGCGTGGCCGCGCTCAACGAGGTCCGCGCCCTCTATCCGCACGTGCGTCCGGAGCGGTACGCGCCCGACACGCTGGACCTGGAGGCCGTGCTCGATGGCGCGGACCTGGTGCTGGTGCACGCCTGGACGCCGCCGGACCTGGTGCGCCGTATCGGAGTGCACCGCCGTGACGGCGGCCGCTTCCGCCTCCTCTTCCACGACACCTTCCACCGGAGCGTGAGCGCGCCGGAGGTGATGGCCGGCTACGATCTGTCCCGGTACGACGGGGTGCTCGCCTCCGGAGACGTGCTCCGGGACCTCTACCTGGAGCGGGGCTGGGCGCGGCGGGCGTGGACCTGGCACGAGGCCGCCGACGTTCGCGTGTTCCACCCGCACCCGCGCAACCGCGAGGTGCGCGACCTGGTCTGGATTGGCAACTGGGGGGATGACGAGCGCACGAAGGAGCTGCAGGAGTTCCTCGTGGAGCCGGTGCACGAGCTGGGCCTCACCGCGCGGGTGCATGGCGTGCGCTATCCGGTCCCCGCCCTGCGGGCCCTCTTCGACGCCGGCATCGAGTACGCCGGCTGGCTGCCCAACCACCGCGTGCCCCTGGCCTTCTCCCAGGCGCGCGTCACCGTGCACATCCCCCGGCGGCCCTACGCCACGCTGCTGCCCGGCGTCCCCACCATCCGCCCCTTCGAGGCGCTGGCGTGCGGAATCCCGCTGGTGTCCGCTCCGTGGGAGGACTCGGACGGGCTCTTCACCGCGGGGAAGGACTACCTCGTCGCCCGGGACGGGGCGCAGATGCGGCGCCACCTGTCCGCGCTGGTCGCGGACGCGGAGATGCGGCACGCCTTCGCGGAAGCCGGCCTGCGCACGGTACTGTCGCGGCACACCTGCGCGCACCGGGTGGAGGCGCTGCTCGTCTTCTGTCAGGAGTTGGGGATGTCCGGCGACGTCCTCCACCCGCTGTCCTCGGAAAGAGTCCTCGCATGAGCCGTGGCCTGCGCTTCGCCTTCTTCGGTTCCAGCCTCGTGTCCACCTGGTGGAACGGCGCGGCCACCTACTACCGGGGCCTGCTGCGCGCCCTGCACGCGCGCGGACACCAGGTCACCTTCTATGAACCGGATGCCTCCGGCCGGCAGGAGCACCGCGACCTCCAGGGGCCGGACCAGGCACGCGTCGTCGTCTATTCCAACAACCTGGGCTCGGTGGACGAGTGCCTGGATGACGCCTTCGGTGTCGACGTGGTGGTGAAGGCCAGTGGCGTGGGCGCCCTCGACGCGTATCTGGATGCGCGAGTGCTGGAGTTGCGCCGCTCCGGCACGCAGGTGGTGTTCTGGGACATGAACGCGCCCGCCACGCTGGAGCACGTGGCGAAGGACGCCCACCATCTCTTCCGTCAGCTCATCCCGCGCTTCGACCACATCCTCACGTCCGGCGGCGGCGCGCCGGTGGTGAACGCGTACCGCGAGCTGGGCGCGAAGCATTGCGTGGCCATCCACCCCGCGGTGGATCCGGACACGCACCACCCCGTGGCGCCTGAGTCGCGTTTCGCCTGCGACCTGGCCTTCCTGGGCAACCGGTTGCCGGACCGAGAGGCGCGTGTGGAGGCCTGCTTCTTCAAGGTCGCGGAGTCGCTGCCCCGCTCGCGCATGCTCCTGGGCGGCAACGGTTGGGAGGAACGCGTCGTGCCCTCCAACGTCGGGCGCCTGGGCCACGTCTACACGCAGGACCACAACGCGGTGAACAGCTCGGCGCGCGCGGTGCTCAACCTGCACCGCGACAGCATGGCGCGCTTCGGCTTCTCACCGTCCCCGCGCGTGTTCGAGGCCGCGGGCGCGGGAGCCTGCCTCATCACCGACGCCTTCGAGGGCGTGGAGCAATTCCTGGAGCCCGGCCGCGAGGTCCTGGTGGCCCGCTCCGGTGAAGAGGTCGCCGAGCACGTGAAGCGCCTCACCCCGGAAGACGCCCGGCGCATGGGACAGGCCGCGCTCCGGCGCGTGCTGGCCGAGCACACGTACGCGCACCGCGCCGTGGAGGTGGAGGCGGCGCTGGGCTGACGCATCCCGGTCATCGACGTCGGCGGGGGTTGAATCCCGGCGTGGCGGGACGCATCGATGGGAGTGCATGACGTCCCCTCCGCCTCCCAAGCCCTGCGCCGTCTGCGGCCGCGCCATCACCTGGCGCCGCAAGTGGGCGCGCGACTGGGAACAGGTGCGGTACTGCTCGGGGGCATGCCGGGGGACGCGGACCCAGGCGCGGGACTCCCCGTGGGAGGCGCGCATCCTGGAGTTGCTCTCCCAGCGGGCAGGCGGCGCCACCGTGTGCCCCTCCGAGGTCGCCCGCGCGTCCGGCGGCGAGGACTGGCGTGCGTGCATGGAGCCCGTGCGCGAGGCGGCGCGCAGGCTCGTGGCTCGCGGCGTGCTGGACATCGTCCAGGGGGGCAGGGTGGTGGAGCCCTCCACCGCGCGCGGGCCCATCCGGTTGCGCCTGCGCGCCTGATGTGGTGCCCCGCACAGGGCGTTCACGGGCCGTGGAATCGCGCTTGCGCTCACATGGAGGGTCCGGCTACGCGCCGCCCCATGGCCCACGACAAGAAGCCCGCGTTCGACATCATCCTGTGGGGCGCCACGGGATTCACCGGCCGCCTGGTGGCGGAGTACCTGGCTCGCAACCAGGAGACGCACCGCGCGAAGTGGGCCATCGCCGGGCGTGACGAGGCGAAGCTGGATCAGGTCCGCTCGGAGCTGGTGAAGGTGCGGCCGGAGTTCGCGGACCTGCCGGTGGTGCTCGCGGACGCGAAGGACGCGGCCTCGCTGGACGCGATGGTGGCGCGCACGCGCGTCATCATCTCCACCGTGGGCCCCTATGCCCGCTACGGCAACGAGCTGGTCGACGCCTGCGTCCGCGCCGGCACGGACTACTGCGACCTGACGGGCGAGGTGCAGTTCATGCGCAGGACCATCGACGCCCACGACGCGCGGGCGCGCGAGACGGGCGCCCGCATCGTGCACACCTGCGGCTTCGACTCCATCCCCTCCGACCTGGGCACGCTGATGGTCCAGGACTACATGCGTGAGAAGCACGGCGGCCACTGCGACCAGGTGCGCTTCCACCTGACGCGCATGCGCGGCGGCTTCAGCGGCGGCACCATCGCCAGCATGATGGACACCCTGGCGGCGGTGAAGGCGGAGCCGGCCCTCAAGAAGGTGCTGACCAGCGCCCACGCGTTGGACCCTGAGCCCTCCCGAGGCACGAAGGAGGAGCGCGACCTGGCCACGGTGAAGAAGAGCCCGGACACGGGCACGTGGACCGCGCCCTTCGTGATGGCCTCCGTCAACACGCGCGTCGTGCGGCGCTCCAACGCGCTCTTGGGCTACCCGTGGGGCCGAGACTTCTTCTACTCGGAGGTCTCCGACTTCGGTCCCGGGCCCAAGGGCCTGGCGCTCGCCGCGGCGACCACCGCGGGGCTGGGCGGGTTCATGCTCCTGTCGAACGTGGACCCCGCGCGGGAGCTGTTGGAGAAGCACGTGCTGCCCGCGCCGGGCGAGGGCCCGTCCGCCACCGTGCGTGAGCGCGGCCTCTTCGAGGTGCGGCTCCTGGGCGAGGGCCACTCGCCCAAGAGCGGCCAGCGCGTGAAGGTGGAGGGCAAGGTCGCGTCGAAGGGCGACCCGGGCTACGCGGCCACGGCGCGCATGCTCGCGGAGTCCGCGCTGTGCCTCGCCTTCGACACCATCCCCAAGCGGGGCGGCATCCTCACCCCCGCGTCCGCCATGGGCATGGTGCTGGTGGAGCGCCTGCGCAAGGCGGGCATGACGTTCGAAGTGCACGACCGCGCCGCGTGAGGGCGCGGCGGGGCTCTCAGTCGCGCAGGTAGTGGCAGGTGTAGCCGCCGGGGTTCTTCACCAGGTAGTCCTGGTGGTAGCCCTCGGCGGGCACCCACTCGCTGGCGGCGGTGATTTGCGTGACGACGGGCCGGGACCACTTGCCGGACTTGTCCACGCGGGCCTTCACCGCTTCCGCCGTCCGGCGCTGCGCGTCCGACAGGTAGAAGATGGCGGAGCGGTACTGCGAGCCCACGTCGTTGCCCTGGCGGTTGAGGGTCGTCGGGTCGTGCATGCGGAAGAACCACTGCTCCAGCAGCGCCTCGTAAGTCAGCAGCTTCGGGTTGAAGACGACGCGCACAGCCTCCGCGTGCCCCGTCTCCCCGGTGTGCACGTCCTCGTAGGTCGCGTCCTTCTTCGAGCCGCCCGTGTAGCCGGCCTCCGTGTCGATGACGCCCGGGATCTTCCGGAGGATGTCCTCCATGCCCCAGAAGCACCCGCCCGCCAGGTACGCCGTCTCGCGAGTGGCCTCCGTGGGGACCGTCGCCTTCGCCAGCACGACGGCGCCCGCGGCGGGGGCGAGCGCGCCCTGGGGTCCGCTCGGGGCCGCGCGGCCGAAGGAGGGCAGCCACTTGCCATAGCCCTTCGCGGCCAGCTCATTCACGGGGATGAAGCGCAGCGACGCGGAGTTGATGCAGTAGCGCAAACCCGTGGGCTTGGGCCCGTCCTCGAAGAGGTGGCCCAGGTGCGAGTCGCCGTCCTTCGAGCGAACCTCCACGCGCTCCATGCCCAGGGTGCTGTCGCGCTTCTCCACCACGTGGGCCTTGTCCAGGGGGCGGGTGAAGCTGGGCCAGCCGGTGCCGGACTCGAACTTGTCGCGCGAGGAGAACAGCGGCTCGCCGCTGACCACGTCGACGTAGAGCCCTTCATCGTGATTGTTCCAGTACGCGTTGCGGAAGGGCGGCTCGGTGGCCTCGTGCTGCGTCACCTGGTAGGCGAGGGGGGACAGGTTGCGCTTCAGCTCCGCGTCGGACGGCTTCGTGTACGCGCGGCCGTCCTGTGGCGGGGCGTACGCGGTGGCCGCGGGCTTCTCGCCGGGCGGAGCACCACGCGCTTCGGTGCACGCGCTCAGGGCGGCGGCCAGCACCAGCAGGGCGGGCCACAGCCGGTGCGCCACGGGCCGCGGGGTGGGAGACGGCACTGCACGGGCGGACGACATGGGTCGCGAAGCCTCCGGGCGCCGTCGGAAGAAAGGGCGCCATTCCAACTTACGCGCGACACCGGGGAACGGTTACAGCGGGGCCACGATGACCTGCCGGCCGGGCGGGCCTCTCCGTGGCTCGCCGGAGGGCCGGGCAGTGGCCGGCGGGGGGCCGGAGGCGCTACGGTTCTAGCGAAGACCGGGAGGGAACCGATGAGCCGGGAACGCGGGCCGCGAGGTCCAATCGGGCGGGTGACGGGCATCTCGCGCGCGGAAGGCGCCAGCGTCATCCTTCGCATCCGGGCCCTCCATAGCGTGGAAGGCGCCGCTCCGGTGGCGGAGCGCAACGCGCCCCAGCGCTCCTTCGCGGAGGTGATGGAACGCCAGGCACAGGGCCTGAACACCTCGGAGCCCCTTCCGTTTCCCGTGGCCCCCAAGCCCCTGCCGCCCCCCGCGCGCGGTCACGAAGACGAAGAGTTGATGACCGCGGAGCCTGCCCCCGACACCTTCGTCGGGCTCATGTGGTCCAAGCTGAAGCGCCCGCGCTGAAGCGCTCCAGGGAAGGCGCACCAGCCGGGCTGCTACCACCACGTCGCGGCGAGCTCGCCCAGGGACACGTAGTCCAGGCTCGCCACGTCGTTGGCTGAAGCGCTCACGCCGATGCGCTCCAGGAAGGACTTACCGGCCGGGCTGCTACCGCCACGTCGCGGCGAGCCTGCCCAGGGACACGCGGTCCAGGCTCGCCACGTCGTTGGCTGAAGCGCTCCAGGGAAGGCGCGCCGGCTGGACCGCTACCACCACGTCGCCGCGAGTCCGCCCAGGGACACGTAGTCCTGGCTCGCGGCATCGTTGGCGGAGTGGGGGTCCTCGGGGACGCTGAGCGTCCGCGTGGCGGTGATGCGGTAGGACAGGCCCACGCTGGAGCGAGGCAGCGGCGCGGAGAACCGCAGGAGGGCGGTGTCGCCCACGGCCATCGGTCCCACCTCGCACTGGAGCGTGCCGGCGGCCATGAGGCAGTCCCGGGTGCTGGCCTGGAGGCCCGGGGGCAGGGCCACGGTGATGACGGCCCGGTTCAGCGGATCCGGCCCGTGCTGCGTGACGGTAAGCGTGTAGTCGATGCGCGGCACGGACACACCCGGCCTGGGGACAGCGGTGAGCGTCACCTCCACGTCCGCGGAGGCCGCGGCCCGAAGCACGGACACGTCATGGCTCCGGGTGTTGGCGGTGACGACGTCCGGCTTCAGGTCGCCGTCGAGCAGGCCCACCGCGAGCGCCGCGGGGCCCTCGCCGGTGGCCAGGCGCGTGGGCGCGCCGAAGGAACCGTGGCCCTGGCCGGGCAGCAGGGACACGGTGTCCTCGTTGAAGTTCGCGGTGATGAGATCCGGCATCCCATCGCCGTTGAAGTCGCCGGCCGCGACGAAGTACGGCCCGCCCTTCACGGCGAAATCCACGCGCACGGGGAACGTACCGGCGCCTGTGCCGCGCAGCACGGACACGCTCTGGCCCCGGAAGTTCGCGGTGACCACGTCCAGCTTCCCGTCGTCATCCACGTCCACCACCGCGACGGAGTAGGGCGCGTTGCCCGTGGCGAAGTCCATGCGCGGCCGGAACGTCCCGTCCCCGTTGCCGAGCAGCACCGACACCGTGTCCACGAAGTTCGCGGTGACCAGGTCCGCCATCCCGTCGTGGTTGACGTCGGCCACCTTCACCGCGAATGGGTTGGTGCCGGCGTTGACATCCTTCTGATGCACGAACCGTCCGGAGCCCCGGTTCAACAGCACCGACACGGAGTCGTCGAGCGAGTTGGCCGTCACCACGTCCAGGCGTCCGTCGCCGTCCAGGTCGCCCACGTCCACGGCCGAGGGCTCCGCGCCCACGGAGTGGTCGGTCCGCGCGCCGAACGTCCCATCCCCGCGCCCCAGCAGCACGGACACCGTGCCTCCGAAGTGGCTGGTGACCGCGTCCAGGTGGCCATCCCCGTTGAAGTCCCCTACCGCGACCGCGCCGGGCAACGCCCCGGTGGGCCGCTCCATGCCGGGCGCGAACGTTCCGTCCCCCAGGCTCCGCAACACGGACACGGTGCCCGCGGTGTGGTTGGCCGTGATGACGTCCAGACGCCCGTCCTCGTCGAAGTCGCCCAGCGCCACGGCGCGAGGCCCCATCCCCGTGGGAGAGGCGCGAGGCGCGTCCAGCAGCGGCTGGGGTGCAGTGGCCGCCATCCGCGGCAGCGCCATGGCAATCAGCACCGCGGCGCTGAACAGCATCACTCCCGCATGGGCCATTCGTGGGTGTCTCATGTTCATCCCCCTCTTCATTCACGATTCACGGCCCTGAACCGGCAAGGCCGTATGAACACGGTTTCCGTGACATCCCCGTGTGGTGTTGAAGAAGTAAGAAGGGGCGCCGGGTGGGGCCATGCGTCCCGGGGGACGGTGGGGTGATGGGCGGTGGACAGGCGCATGTCCCGGAGGGACGGCTTGCGCGCGGGGTAGGCTGTGCCGTCCCATGTCCCTTCCGCCCGGAACGCAGACTTCCTCCCGCCAGCCGTTGGTGGTCACCACGTCGGACCGGGTGGACGCACCGCTCGCACAGCGTGCGCGGAGTGCGGCGGAGGCGGTGGGCGTGCCGTATGTGGAGCGCCACCACAAGCTGCCCCTGAAGAAGCTGCTCACCGACATGGCGGACGCGCTCATTGTCTTCGAGTCCACGGCGGTGTCGCTGGTGGACGCGGAAGGGACGCTGCGCTTCTCACCGGGGCTGGCGCACCTGCGAGTGAAGCAGCTGGACGCGGGCGTGATGGAGGACCAGCTCGTGCGCGTCGCGGGCCTGCGCGAAGGGGAGCGCGTGTTGGACTGCACGCTGGGCCTGGGTGCGGATGCGCAGGTGGCGGCGCGGCTGGTGGGGCCGAGCGGAAGCGTCATCGCGCTGGAGAAGAGTCCGGCGCTGTATCTCCTGGCGCGGCACGGGCTCAAGGGGCTCGAGCGCCACCCGGCCGCCTGCGCGGTGAGCGCGGTGTACGCGGACGCGGCGGAGTTCCTGCGCGGGCTGCCGGACGGCGCGGTCGACGTGGTGCTCTTCGATCCGATGTTCGAGCGCGAGCGCAAGTCCTCCGCCGCGTTCGAAGCGCTGCGCCGCCACGCGGACTACTCGCCGCTGACGCGCGAGACGGTGGACCAAGCCCGGCGCGTGGCACGCCGGGTGGTGGTGTTGAAGGGCTCGCGCTACTCGAAGGACTTCAAGAGGCTGGGCATCACCCCGGAGCCCGCCCGGCCCAACGCCACGGTGTTGTGGGCCCGACTCCCGGGCTCGGGCAATCCCGTGCATCCTGGTGAAGACGGAACTCCCTGATACCGTCCCGGGCCGCCGTGAAGCACGACAACCGGGAGCGACACATGAAGACGCTGAAGCGGGGACTGTTGCTGGTGGGCTGCCTGCTGGGGACCGTGGGCTGTGGCGTGGAGGCGCCGGAGGAGGGCGCACCGCTGCAGGAGGACACGCAGGAGGTGTCCGCGCAGGCAGGCTGCATCCCCGGCCAGACGCGCACCATCAAGGTGGGCTGCTGCACGCCCACGCTGGAGCGCCGGCAGAACCAGATCTGCACCAACTCGGCGGGCTCCTGGAGCAACTCCGGCTCCAGCTACTGTGGCGGCTCCACCCTGAACTGCTACGGCGGCTGATCAGGAGGCCCGAGGCACGTTGACCCATCCTGCGCGCAAGCAAGGCTCGCGCAGGGTGGTCCACAAGGGCCGGTAGCTGAAGCGTCGATCCGCGGGAGGCCGCTCTCCGGAGACGAACCGTCCCCATCAGCCCGACAGCTGGACAGGTTGCCCAAGGCCGAGCCCATTACCTCTCTCTCGGCGCGCGCTCCATCAATCTCAGGGGGAGTAGGCCCCGGAGCTGTTGGAGACAGCAGTGCCTCGCTGGCCGGAGCCACGGAGAGGGCTTGCACCTGAGGGCACGGCGCAACCCCGAGCGCCTCGGTGTCCTCGGAGGCCGGTTCAAGGCAACCGGGGCTCCGCTCCTCGACAGAAGGGCGTACCTCCGGCGCGTCCGCCATCCCTGTGGCTGCCACGGGCGCACCAACGAGTCCCTCCTGGGCGCATGGGGCCTCAGGGGCCGCAGGCTTCATGGGGACGGGAGCGAAGGCATTCAGCACGCGCTCATCACGAGCCTTCAGCAGCGCTGGCAGCTCATGCTGAAGTGCCTGCACGTCGCGCTCGTTCAGAATCGCCATCGCGCGGAAGGCCCACTCACGCAGCGCCTCTCCGCCCATGAGCGGCAGCAGTTGGGCGGCTCCTCCCAGGAAGGCCCGCTGCAGGGACTGAACGAGGAGCACGTGCCCGGGACGCGCCGCCACCCGCGCCGCCTGCCGCAGCAACTCGAACTCCACCTGCGCGCAGGTTTCCCCCGACTCCCAGTGCGCCGCGTCCTGGAGCTGGTAGCACGTGCTCCCCAGCCGGTCCAGGTCGAGGTCCGAGGCCCTCGCGCAGCAGTCGGCCAGAAGCTCCACCAGCACCTGCCGCTTGAGGCTGAAGTAGCCCTCCAGAAGCCACCGGGCATCCGGGTTGCTCGCGTCATGCAGCGCCAGCCCCAGATTCTCCAGCGTCAGTGACTCATCCAACGCCACCGCGCGCGTCTTGCGTCCGGGGCGCTGCACCACCAGCCCCCGCGCCGCCAGCCGCCTCAGCGCCTCGCGGATGGTGCCCCGACACACCTCATAGCGGCGCGCCAGCTTCGCTTCGGAGCCGAATTGTCCGCTCGGGTGCAGACGCCCCAGCGCGATATCGCGCTCGATTTGCGCCTCCACATAGGCCACGAGTCCTCGCCGTTCCATCCCCACTCCCCCTCCTCGTCCCAGCATCGCCATCCAACCACAGGGGTCTGACATGGACGTGCGAGCCCACCCTTCTCATTGCCAGCCAGGGGGCACCCTCCGGGCCCGGTCGGAGAAAAACCTGTCCGACTGTCGGACAGGTTTTGAGGCAACCGGTCCCGGGCGGGCGCCTCCGTCCGTTGCCCCAGTTCGGGCGGTTCCGGACCTGGGAGGCTTCAGGTTCGCTTGAATGCGCTGGCGTCGGGCAGGCCGCTGCCGCTCAGGTCCGCGCCCATGGCGGTGAGGACTCCGGAGAAGATGTCCGGCTCGTTGGAGGTCACCTTGCCTGGTTGGCGCTCGCCGGTGCGCGCGTCGAAGCCGTAGGTGAGGGTGGTGTTCGGATCCACGCCTCCCAGCACGGTGTTGCCCTTCACCATGGGCGACAGCAGCAGGAAGCCATTGTTGAGGTCGTGGCCCGAACCGAACTCCGTGGCGCCGGAGGGGCGCGGACGCGTGCGGCCGAACTCCGTGGCCACGTAGATGAGCGTGCGGTCCCACATGGACTCGCCTGAGTTCGCGTCGAATGGCTCCGCCTTGAGCAGCGTGATCAGCGAGTCCACCGTGGACAGGATGCGCGCCCACATGAAGGCCTGTCCGCCCCGGTGGTCGTTGTGGCTGATGTCGAACGCGAGCGGTGGATTGGCGATGCCGTTGGGCCCGCCCACCGCGACGTTGAAGTCCGGCCCCAGCGTCACCGACACGGACACGCGGTACTTGAGCAGCAGGAACGCGAGCGCCGCCTGGCCCTGCACGGGATCCGTGAAGAAGCCGGGGAAGACCTCTCGCAGCCGCGCCCCGTCCGGTGAGCTCTCCAGCCCATACTTCGACAGGGGAATGGACGGCAGGTTCGGCAGGACGTTGAGCTTCGTGATGAGGTCCAGGGCCTCCAGCTTCGGTTGCTGCACGCCGAGCTGTTCGCTCCAGCGCTTCAGCGCGCCGCTGTCCTGGAAGGTGCGGCCGAAGATGGATTTCTGGTCCAGGGCGTCCCGCGTGCTCCGAGCCAGCGCGATGACGTCCTTCGACGGCGCTCCGGCGATGCCTCGCGAGCCATCCAGGCCCAGGGGCCACAGCGACGGGTTGACCACGGGCTCCCCGAAGCAGGACAGGGGCAGGCTGTCGTCGGTGCCGCGCTCGGCGTAGCCGCCCGTGCCCATGTTGACGTTGGGCAGCGGCATGCCGCCTCCCCACTGGAGCGCGACGGCCTCCTGGAGCGTGCGGCCCCGCCACGCGCCGTTGCCGGTCAGCGAGCGCTTCTGCGCGATGCCGTGATTCACGGACGTGCCCACGGAGGTGGCCACCAGCATCTCGCTCGCGTGCTTCTTCACGAACGCCAACTGGTCGGTGTCGACCGGGATGTTGATGCTGCCCAGGCGCGAGTTGCTGTACTTCACCGCGCGGAAGGGACTGTCCGCCACGCCCTGCACCTGCGCGTCCGGGAAGGTGTTGAACGCGGCGGCGTTGGAGGACTCGGATTGGCGTACCGCGAGGAAGCTGTCCACGATGGACGCGCCCCCAGCCGCCCCGATGACGATGAGGAACTTCGGCTTGCCGTCGAGCGCGTCGCGCTTGCGGCCCAGCTTCTCCAGGGACTCGGGCGTCTGGAGCGAGTCCCGGCAGCCGGAGAGGAAGGGCGCGAGCGTGGTGCCCGCCGCGCAGAGTGACAGTGCCCGCAGCATCTCCCGGCGCGACAGCCGGCCCGTGGTCTTGAGGGTCATGGGAGGGGTTCCTCAGTAGAAGACGGCTTCGGCGGAAGAGAAGACGGCGAGACACGCGGCCTGCATCCACGCGACTCCTGGCGTGGCCACACCGGTGGCCTGTACGTCGGCGGACAGACGCACCAGCGTGTCCCGCTCATCCTGGGTCGGGTCGCGCAACCACGCTCGGCGCACCAGGGATGTCACCGCCGTGGCGACAGCCGGGCTCGCTGCGTCCGCCAGCCTGCCGTCCGCGCTGAGGACCACATTCTTGAACACCACCGCGGCGGCGGGCGTGTTCACGTCCAGCGCGATGCGTGCGTTGCAGGCGGAGAGCACGGTGCGCTCCACTGCGATGGGCGTGGTTGCGCCCGTGACGGGGGCGGTTTCGTAGACGCTGTGCTGATAGGGGTCCACGCCGCCCAGCGCTACGCCGTGCACGTTCTGGCAGGGGTACTGACCCAGTTCGTTGCACACGGACGCAGCGGGCAGCTCCAGCGCCTGGGCCAGGTCGAGCGACAGGCGCTCGGGGCCCTTGAAGCGCAGGTTTCCCTTCTGGGACTTGGCGACGCCGCCGTCCCATTCGGGCGTCACGCCGGGGTTCGCGTCCGGTCCCAGGTCGACGGCGGGGGGGAGCTTGTCGGAGCAGCCCGTGAGCAGCAGACAGGTCAACAGCAGGCGTTCAGGGCGCACCGTAGGCCTCCGTGCGGATGAGGTCGTGAAGCATCTTCTGCACGCGGTACGCGTGCGTCGTGCGGAAGGCCTGCCAGGTGCGGACGAACTCCTCGTTCTCTTCTGGCAGGGGCGCGTGGCCGACGAGCAGCTTCCAGTAGTCCGTGACGGTGGAGATGGCGAAGGCGTCGCTGTTGGCGGCGACCCTGGCCCACTCCATGAGGTTGTTCACGGGCTGGCCCAGGATGGCGCCCTGTTCGGGCGTGTTCTTCAGCGTGGCCGCTTCGTTGGGGAAGAGCAGCTCCAGCCGGTTGGGGATGTAGCGGTTGGGCAGCCCGCCCAGGCCGTTGTAGTTGCGGTACGGATACGACAGCGGATCCAACGTCGCGTGGCACGCGGCGCACTGGGGCGCCTGGACGCCCTTGGCGTCGTAGTCGCGCGGCTCGTTGGGGACGCTGTGCAGGCCCTCCTGCTTCGCGATGTCCAGGCCCAGGTACGCGCGGTACATCTGCGACGCGGCGTTGCGCGGCAGCGCGGTGAACATGACGAACGAGGTCAGCGTCCACGCGCTCGTCATGTTGCCGGCGCGGCGCGAGGCCTCCACGAACTGGGAGGAGAGGCTGTTGGCGGTGGTGTACGTGGTGGGGCTCGATCCCGAGCGCTTCACGTAGAAGCTGGCGGTGAGGACGTCGCGCGCGTCGTGGTCGTCCGTCTGGGACCAGGTGAAGAGGGCGTAGTCGTCGTAGTAGTCCGCCAGGGGAATGATGCCTGCGTCCTCGCCGGACTTGATGGAGCCGACGGGGCGGATCTTCGGGTGGGCCACCTTCCAGAGCTGCCCGTGCTTGCCTCGCCAGAAATCGGACTGGAGGCAGCGGTCCAGCTCCTGGTCGATGAAGGCGCGCTGCTTCTCCTCGTTGCCCAGCTCCAGGAAGCTGACCACCTGGGCGTAGGTGGGGGACGTGCCGCAGAAGTCGCTGAGCATGCGGCGGTACGCGAAGCGCGGGTCGTACTGGCAGACCTTGAACTGGGGGTTCTCTCCGCCGCCGCAGACGCCGCTGGGCGGGACGCTGGTGGCGTCACCGGGGAGCGAGCCCTGCTCGACCTCGAACTGGTTGGGGGCGCCGTCGCCGTCGGCGTCCTCCGAGGCGATGGCACGCAGCGCGGCGGGGAGGGCAGCGGCGAAGTCCGCGTCGGAAAGGGGGCGCGGCTTACCAGGGGCGAGGTGCGGCTCCAGCGCGGCGCCGTAGCCGTTCCGCTGGGGCGGAGCCACGTGGCAGTACGTGCAGGCCGGCTGGGTGCCCTGGCATGCGGGCGCGTTGGGGTACTCGGCGCAGAAGGTGCCGGGACCGGTGGGCATGGCCACGGCCTGGGGGGCGAACCCGAGCAGCAGCAGCCCGGGCAGTAGCCATCGGCTCGGTGTTGGGAAGGGGAGGGGCACGCGGGCTCCGGGAACGGTTGCTGTACGGACACCCCAACCCGGAAAATCAGAAAAGGTTTCGGCGATTCGTGGGCGCCCGGCTCACCAGGGCCGCCGCTCGATGAGGTGGCGGGCCTCCAGCGAGGGGGCGAGGAAGGACACGGGCGCACCCGCGACGCGCTCGAGTTCTTCCAGGTGGTGACGGGCCGCGTCGGTGAGCTGGTCGAAGCGCCGTGCTGCCCAGTTGGTCGCAGCCAGGTCGCCCGCGAATATGAGCGCCAGGTCCGTGGGGGCATTGAGGGAAGCAGCCTCGCGCAGCCCCACCCAGTCGAACGCGCGGCCTTCCGAGCTGCACGCCAGGACCACCCGCCGCACCCGCCCCGGCGCGATGCCCGCCGCCTGGATGCAGCCGCTGGCGGAAGGCCCCGCGCATTCGACGAGCACGCGGTGTCCTCGGGCGAAGGCGTCCTCCAGTTCCTCACGTGAGGGCCTCGGGTCTGGCCCGTCTGGTCGAAACAGCACGGCGTAGTGAGGCGCGAGCTGCGCCGTGAGGGGCCGCGTATCCACACCGTCATGGGGCCCCGGGACGATGAGGTCCACGAGCCGTTCGCCGGGCCGCCCATACAGCCCGAGCCGGCTGGCCACCCGCACGAGTACAGCGTCGGGTGGAGTCTTCGCCGTGTCGACCACGAGCTCCGCCAGCGAGGCCAACGCGTGCACCGCACGCTCGGCGGAATGCGCCCAGGCCGCTTCGAAACTGTCTGGCTCCGCGTCGCGCCGGGCCTGCTCCGGTTCCGGCGTCTCCAGGTGGACGTGCACGACGCGGAGCCCTGGGCTTCCGCGCAGGCCGTCCAGCTGCGCCTCGCTGCTCGCGGCATCCACGATGATCAGCCTGGGGGCGTCCAGGCCGTGGCCCCGAAGCGCGGCGAGCACTCCGTCCGCCAGCCAGCGCCCTCCCGTCTCGCGGTCCAGCGCGACGGTCAACTCCTGGCGCGTGCGCCGGGAACCGTCACCGCCATGCTTCCGCAGGAAATCCTTCGAGTGGAGATGCAGCGCGCCGAACCGCCGCGCGAGCCCCTGCGCGAGGGTCGTCTTCCCCGCGCCAATGGGCCCCGACACCACCACCACCGTGACCGCCATGGCTTGCTCCTCCCAAGGAGGAACACCCTAGGAACCCGGCCGCGGTGCGAACCATCCCCCGTTGGAGGGAGGCCTCAGCGCTTTTCGGAGACGCGCACCCAGTCCACTTCCATGGTCTGCGGTGCGTTGCGCAGCAGGTCCGCGGTGGCCTGAGGCACGCCAAAGTACGGCTCCTTCGCCTTATTGACGCCCTCCGGGTAGCCGCCGCCCACCGCGAAGTTGAAGATGATGAAGAGGGGCTTGTCGTAGGCCCACGCGCCGTGGCGCTCCACCTCTTCACGGGTGGACGTCTTCACGCGCTCCCCGTCGATGTACCAGTGGATGGCCTCCGGCGACGACTCCACGCCGTACTCGTGCCAGTCGCTCACCGGAGTGCGCGGAAAGAAGCGGCCGTTGATGGGCGTGTTGCCGCTGTAGCCCGGCCCATGCAACGCGACGGACACCCAGTCGCCGTAGCCAACGTTCTCCATGATGTCGAGCTCCCCGCACGCCGGCCACCCCGCCGTGTGGATGTCTCCGCCCAGCATCCAGAACGCCGGCCAGAGCCCCACGCCCACCGGCAGCTTGATGCGCGCCTCGACGCGGCCGTGCTTGAACTCCCGCTTGCCCGCGCTCTCCACCCGGCCCGACGTGAACGGGTATCCGTTGGCCGTCTGAATCCGCGCCGTGAGCTTCAACGTGCCGCCGCTCACCGACACGTTGTCCGGCGACGTCGTGTACTGCTGCTGCTCGTTGTTCACGTGCACGTCGGTCTGGATGCGCCAGTTGCTCGCGTCCACCTCCGTGCCGTCGAACTCGTCACTCCACACCTGGACCCATCCGTCCGCCGCGCCCGCCACTGTTCCCGCGCGCTTCGGTGCCCCCGCGCACGCCATCAGCCCCGCCACCAGCGCCCACGCCGTCACCGTCCTGTACGTGCTCGTCGCCATCGTCGTTCCTCGAAAGGGAGCCATCTACTGGAGCGTCCGCCGGTCCACCGGCGCTTCGGGGGGCTCGCCCCGGTACGGCGTGGCCGGAGGCATGAGCAGCGATTCGTGCAGCCGCCCCTCCACGTCCACCGTCACGTCCACCACGGTCTGCCGCACGGGCTCCACGCTGCCGTCCGCGTGCAGGAGCACGCCGCCCCCCTGCGGAATGCCCAACGCCCGCGTGGGCAATCCCATGCGCCGGAGGGCGGCCTTGAGGCCGGGCCACTCGGGCGGCTCGTGCACGCCGATGAGGTAGGGCGCGAGGCCCAGCACCGGGAAGGGCTCGCCTTCGCCGGGCAAATCTTCACACCACGCGCCCAGGCCCAGGTGCATGGCCCCGGCGGACACGCCCATCAGCACCGCGCCGGACTGATGCCGCTCGCGGAGAATCGAGTCCACGCCGTGGGCCTGGAACGCGTTCCATCCCACGCGTGGGTCACCGCCCGCCAGCAGGATGACGTCGGCGTCCTTCAGCCACGCCAGGTCCTCGCCGGACGGCGCGGCCGGGATGCTCCGGCAGCGCGTGAGCCCGATGCCCTCCATGGCCGCGACGAAGATGTCGTAGAACTCCGGCACGTCACCGTTGGACGCGCCCAGGTACGCGGCCTTCACCGGAGGCACACGCAGCTCCGCGCCGGTGAGCACGCGCACGTAGTCCAGGAAGGGACGCCCCTCCACGCGCCAGAACAGCGGAGCGCTGTCAGCCAGCAGGAGGAGGGGCGGAAGCGTCATGCCGTTGAGCCTACCGCCACTGGTAGGCGCGCACCCAGTCCACTTCCATGGTCTGCGGCGCGTTGCGCACCAGGTCCACCGTGGACTGCGGCACGCCGTAGTACGGCGTCGAGGCGCCATTCACACCGAACGGATAGCCGCCACCCACCGCGAGGTTGAGGATGATGAACAGCGGCTTGTCGTAGGCCCACGCGCCGTAGCGCAGCACCTCCGCGCGCGTCGTGGTCTTCACCAGCGCCCCGTCGATGTACCACTTGATGTCCGAGGACGAGTACTCCGTGCGGTACACGTGCCAGTTGCTCACGCTGGACGACGGGTAGAAGCGGCCGTTGATGGGCGTGTTGCCGGAGTAGCCCGGGCCGTGCAGCGCCCCGGACACCCAGTCGCCGTAGCCGACGTTCTCCATGATGTCGAGCTCGCCACACGCGGGCCAGCCCACGGAGTTGATGTCATTGCCCAGCATCCAGAACGCCGGCCACAGGCCCGCGCCGACCGGCATCTTGATGCGCGCCTCGATGCGGCCGTGGCTGAACTCGCGCTTGCCCGCGCTCTCCAGCCGGCCGGAGGTGAACGGGTAGCCGTTGTTCCACTGCAGGCGCGCGGTGAGCTTCAGCGTTCCGTTGCTCACGGAGATGTTGTCGCCGGAGTTCGTGTACTGCTGCTGCTCGCTGTTCACGTGCACCGTTGTGTTGGGCGTCCAGTTGGCCGTGTTGACGCTGTTGCCGTCGAACTCGTCGCTCCAGACCTGCACCCAGCGGTCCTCGCCACCACCGCCCACGACGCCAAAGGAGAACGACTCCCAGCAGCCGGCCGTGGCGCGGTTGGCGTACAGCGGCGCGCTGGCGCCCAGGTTCGTGTCCGCGGACACGTATTGGCCGGTGCTCTTGGCGCGCAGGCCCACGGAGCCGTCCGCGAAGGGCACCCAGGTGAAGCGCTCCCAGTCACCCACCGCCGTGCGGAAGCCCGTCACCTGACCGCCCGCGTTCGGATCCGCGGACACGTACAGGCCCGTCTCCACCACGCGCAGCGAGATGAAGTCGTTGCCCGCGTCACCCACCTGGAACTGCTCCCACCCCTGCGCGCTGTCACGGTTGGCGACGAGCGGCGCGGTGGTCCCCAGGTTCCGGTCCGCCGACACGTACTTCTGCGTCGCGCACGCCTTCAGCCACACCGTCTGGCCCAGCGGCGCCGCCGTGGCGGACTGCTCCCGCTCCGCCACCACCGGCGTCGTCAGCATCGAGTCCTGCGCGGGAGCGGAGCCCCCACCACAGGCCGTCAGCCCCAGCACCGCCGCCAGCGCCCACAGCGTCTTCCCGGCTCTCGTCGCCATCGTCTTCCTCGAAGGTGTGTCCAGCTCCGACAGGGAGCCGGGACCCGCCCCACTTAGATCAGAGCAGGTAAAATGGCTTAACCTTATTTCCATGAAAAAGTTACTTAGTGGGGCCCTGGGTGTCATGCTTGGGACGGCGCTCGCGGGCTTGCCCGGGGCGGTGTTCGCGCAAGGCCGGCCGTCGCTGGTGAACACGCGCATCGGGACGCCGTTCGGGGCGAACGGGCACTCGTCCACGGTGGACGGGCGCATCTTCGTGGGCAACATCGGCGAGGACCCCGCGACCACGACGACCACGTGGATTGCCCGTGTGTTCCGTCCGGAGGCGGTGACGTACGACTCGGCGGGCAAGCCGTCGTTCGCGGGCACCTTCTCCGCGGGGAAGACGGTGACCGTGCGCAACGGGGAGAACGCGCTGGCGTTCTGCTTCACCAACCCCGCCCAGCCCTACGCGCTGTCGAGCGGCGTCGCGGTGTACCAGCCGTTCCTCTTCGACTCGATGATGTTCAACGGGGACAACGTCTTCCGGCGGCGCACGACGGACATCCGCGTGTCCCAGCCCTTCACGACGGCGGCGGACATTGCATCGTTCAGCACCGGTCCGCTGGAGACGCTGCGCACCGTCACCGGCGCCACGATTCGCGGCATCGAGCCCACGATGACGTCCGACGGCCGGTTGATCATCTACCAGGGCGCGCCCGCGAACACCGGCGGCATCGACCACATGATGTACGCGTACAACCCTACGCCGTGCGCGGCCACGGGCTGGAGCAACCCGCGTCCCCTGTCGATGATGTTCAACGACACGAACGCGGGCGTGAAGCGCTACCCGCTGGCATGGAAGCGGCTGAAGGCGGCCACGGGCGAGGACTTCGGCGACACCACTTCCGGTGCGCTGGTGCGCGGTGCCTACGCGTGGGTGGACCACGAGGGCCGCAACCTCGTCTACATCGCCGTCACGTACACGGACGGCGCGCGACGTGAGGCAGTGAGCCTGGTGGGCGCGGATACGAACTGGACCGCGTACCACATCGACGGGGCCATCAACACGGACCGCATGGACATCGCGCACCTCTTCTACTCGGGGCCCATGTGGAACTTCGAGCAGGAGCGCCTGCCCTCGCAGAGCTTCCCGCCCGGGCAGAGCAATGCCGCGCATTACCTGCCGGTGACGAAGACGCACGACGTGCTGGCTCTCTTCGGCAGCAACACCGCCGACTACAACGAGGTGGACCTGGGCGAGTTGATGGACCCCTTCCACCTGCTCTTCCTGCCCATGAACGAGCTCGTCACGCGCGCCGGAGCGTATGACCTCACGCGCACGCCGGACCTGTCCGGCCGCTTCTTCACGGGCACTCTGGTGGGGGGCGCCTCCATCTCGCCGGGCAACGCGCTGACGCGCTCCTCGCCGGACTCGCTGTGGCAGCCGCACGGCAAGGGCAAGGCGCTGGTGGTGCCTGGAGGGAGCGCGCTCGCGGTGAACCTGGCGGATCCGTCCAGCACGGTGCCCGGCGTGGGCGCGTTCGTGCGTGGCCTGTCGGTGGAGTTCGCGGTGCGGCCGGACGCGGACATCCAGCAGGGGTGCACCACCGGCAATCCCTACCGCTACCTGATGCACAAGTCCGGCGGGCTGGACATCATCTACGAGGCCAGCAACCAGCCGCAGTTCTCCCTGGTCGTCAACGGCCAGCGCGTGCGACTGGGCGGCGGCCCGGTGCTGCCCGTGGGGCAGTGGAGCCACCTGGCCTATACGTGGGACGGCACCACCGGCGTCTTCCAGGAGTACCTCAACGGCGTGCCCACGAACCGCGCGCTGCCTGTCGTTCCGGGGACGGCCCGGCTGGGCACGGGGACGCTCTACATCGGCGCGGGCGCGAACCTGGACACGCAGCGCTGCCCGGCGAACGGCGAGGGCTCGTTCCGGGGCGCCATCGACGAGGTGCGCATCTTCACGCACGCGCGCTCCAACCGGAGCATCTGCATGACCGCGCACGGCGCCAACTGCCGCGAAGAGGCCATCCAGCACACGCCCTCCGCGGGTCAGTTCGTGATGAGCGCCCAGGCTCCGGCGTGCAATGGCACCAGCGCGTTGAACTCGGCGGCGTGCCTGTCCGCGATGCACCGGGCCTGCGCGCAGCGGGGCGCGGGCGACGCCATGGCGAGCAGCACCAACACCTGGGACACCATCATGCAGCTCGTCAGCAACCGTCCGCCCATCTCGCTGGCGGGCGTGCCGGTGACGTCCACGGCCACGGACCTGACGGTGGCGTGCGCGCCCATCCAGCATGAAAGCGTGGCCGTGACGTTCGAGGAGCTGACGCGCATCCACGCGGGCTGCACCGACGAGCGCGGCGTGACGAGCACCCACTGCACCGCCGCCGCGCACCGCTTCTGCAACAGCCAGGGCTGGACGACAGGGCAGGTGTTCGAGGTCACGTCCCGGCCGTGGGTGGGCTGCTTCAACTCCGGGCTCCGGACAGATGTGGAGAAGTCCGCGCTGGGGCCGGTGTCCAACCTGGGCGACTACACCGCCCCGGGTTCGCGCCTGGAGGTGAGCCAGTGGTGCCGCACGCAGGGCTACGGGGCGGGCGTCGTCCAGGAGATTCCCAGCGCCACCAAGGCCCACGTGCACTGCTTCCAGCCGGCCGTGACGGCGTCGTGGCGGTACCTGCCGTAAGGCATTGCGTGGCCTGACGGCCCCCGGGGTTTGGAATCAGACAGGCTTTGCTGCCATGGTGCGCCTGTTTGATTCCAATTCCTTGCAGGGGGGCTGTCATGTCAGCGGTGCGCGGCGGTGGTCGGAGCCGTTTCGTCCTGGGGCTGGTGTTGTGTCTGGGTTGGCTTTCGGGCTGCGCGGGCCCGGTGGCTCCGGCGGAGGAGGCCGCGGACCCGGGCGTGGCGCGGGCCGCCGTGACGGCGCCCACGTGGACGGCGGTGCGGGCGGGGACTTCTTCTCCGTGGGTGTGAAGCCCGACGGAACGGTGTGGACCTGGGGCCGGAACGAGAAGAGCCAGCTGGGCGACGGCACGACGCAGAACCATTGGGCTCCCGCGCAGGTGCCGGGGCTCGGGTCCGTGGCGGCTGTCTTCGCGCGAGGCTCGACCGCGCTGGCGTTGAAGACGGATGGCACCGTGTGGGCCTGGGGCGACAACGCGAGCGGGCAGCTGGGCGACGGCACGACGGTGTCCCGCGCCTCGCCCGCGCAGGTGCCCGGGCTGACGGACGTGACCGAGCTGGCCGCGGGGGAAGGCTTCGTGCTGGCCCGCCGGTCGGACGGCACGGTGTGGGCCTGGGGGAGCAATGGCTCCGGGACGCTGGGAGATGGCACCACCACGAGCCGCGCGACGCCCCTGGCCGTTCCTGGCCTCACGGACGTTCGGGCCGTCGCGGCGGGCGGCGGCTTCTCGGTGGCGCTCAAGACGGACGGCGCCGTGTGGACCTGGGGCAGCAACGGCCTGGGACAGCTGGGCGACGGCTCGAACTCGAATTGGCCGCCTCGGACCACGCCGGGCCCGGTGCCCGGGCTCGGGGACGTCACCTCCGTGGCCGCGGGCAACAGCCACGGCGTGGCGCTCAAGACGGATGGCACGGTGTGGGCGTGGGGCGACAACTCCCGGGGGCAGCTGGGCGATGGCAGTGGCTCCAAGGGGCGCTCGCCGGTGAAGGCCCTGGGCTTCACGGGCGGCACGGCCATCGCCGCGGGGAGCGCGCACACGATTGCGCTCCAGTCCGACGGCACCGTGTGGGCGTGGGGCTACAACGGCAACGGCCAGCTGGGGGACGGCTTCACCGATGATCAGCTCGCGCCCGCCCAGGTGCCGGGCATCATCGACGCGACGGCCATCGCGGCGGGCACCTACCACTCGTTCGCGCGCCGCGCCTCCGGGGCTGTGTGGGCGTGGGGCCTCAATGGCGAAGGACAGCTGGGCACCGGCAACGCGGGCTATCGCGTGGTGCCCCACCAGGTGTCGCCCACGCCCTGAGCGTCAGGACCTTGGAGGCTCCCGCTGAAGTGGACCCAGCGGGGGCCTTCAGCGGCGGGAGGCGATGGCGCTCGCGCGGACCGCGTCCACGAGGTCCGCGTTGGTGAACGCCTTCCCCGCGATGCCCCAGCCGCCGTCCACGGCTTCGTGGAACAGCACCCAGGTGCGCTCGCGGATGTCCGCGTCGTCGGCCAGCTCGTGCACGATGTCGGTGAGGCCCGCGGCGATGCCCGAGCGCTGCTCCTGGCTCAGCGACTTCGCGGGCGTGAGCACCTGGATGCGGACCACGCCCGCACCCTTGCCGCCGGACGTGGTCCGCCTCCGCGGCAACACGCTCAGGAACGCGCCGGTGTTCGCGACCGCGTAGGGGATGCCCGACACCTTCTCCCATTGGAGGAGGCAGTCCGTCGCCCGCTTCAGCAGCACGGCCTCGTTCGCGGGGGAGAAGAGTCCGTCGGAAGCGGTGATGTCGATCATCGGCATGGGCGGGGGTCCTTGTTCACTATGACGGTTGTCATAGTCGTGCCCCAGAACTAATTAAGACGCTCGTCATAGTCAATGGGGACCGATGGCCCGGCGAACGAAGAAGCAGGAGGAGGCGGCTGCGGTCGCGTCCGAAAGGACCCCGCGGGAGCGGATGGTGTACGCGGCCGCCGCGCTCCTCAGCGAGCGGGGCCTGGCGGGCACGTCGTTCTCGGAGGTCATCGAGCGCAGTGGTGCGCCCCGGGGTTCCATCTACCACCACTTCCCGGATGGGAAGGACGCGCTCGCGGCGGAGGCCATCGCGCTGGTGGGAGCGCGCGTGCTCACGGCATTGAGAGAAGGTGAGGGCGCGACCCCGGCGCAGGTGGTGCAGCGCTTCTTCGAGGCCTGGCGCAAGGTGCTGGTGAAGACCGACTGTCAGGCGGGCTGCGCCATCGCGGCGGTGGCGAACGAGCGGCTCGCGCACCCGGAGCTGGGCGCGCGCGCGGCGAAGGTCTTCATTTCCTGGGAGCGCGAGCTGGAGGCGCGGCTCGCCACGGCGGGATTGCCGAAGGCGAAGGCGGCCAGCGCGGCGTCCCTCATCCTGGCCTCGGTGGAGGGCGCGTTGATCCTCTGCCGCGCCCGCCGAGACATCGCGCCGTTCGACGCCATCCGCGACGCGCTGGTGTCCTTCGTGGACGCCTGACGCCCGGCTTCAGGTGTGGTGGAGGAGGGTCTCGAAGACCATCAGGTTGAGCCCCACGCCCACCAGCCCCACCACCGCCACGGCCAGCAGCGCGGTGGACACGCGGCGCCGGAAGGACGCCTCCTTCGCCATGCTCCGGATGAGCGGGATGTTCACCACGATGCTGGTGAGGCTGGAGAGGATGACGCCGTTGACGCCCGTGACCGCGGAAATCTCGTTGTGGCTGATGAGCGTGGCGGCCGAGGCGATGGACGACGCGCTCGACAGGAAGCCCCCCAGGATGCTGACGAAGTAGAAGCTCCCGGACCCGAAGTTGCGCTGCGCCAGCGCGCCCGCGACGTTGAGCGCCAGGAACACGCCGCCGAACTTGAGGGCCGCCATCAGGCGGAAGGGCGACTCCAACGCCAGGCGGGGCGTGCCCTCCGTGGACGCCTGCACGGGAGAGCGGCGCCACAGCACCGCGCTCACCAGCAGCATGAACGTGAACGGGATGGCGCAGTGCACGGCGGCCTGCGAGGCGAAGATGATGACGATGAGGCCATTGCGCAGCAGCATCGCGACGGTGGCCAGGAGGATGCCCCGGTAGGCGGAAGGAAGCAGCGGCGCGCCCACCTCCTTCAGGCGCGTGGCCAGCTCCACGATGACCTTGCGGCTGTTCACCAGCCCGCCGAAGAACGCGGTGACCTCCATGCCCTTGGGCCCCAGCGTCTTCATGAGCATGTAGTTCACGAAGCCCACCGCCGCGATGATGATGACGCTGGCCCAGTTGGACTGGGGCTCGATGAGGCCCCATGGGTCCACCGGATGCGCGGGCAGCACGGGGAACACGACGAACGTCAGCACCGCGAGCAGGACGGCGGAGCGCAGCTCCTTGTCCGACAATCCGCCCACGAAGCCCACGATGGACTGCTTCCATGCGAGCAGCGCCGTCGTCAGCACGCCCACGACGATGGGCGTGAACGTGTGGCCCATGCCGCACAGGATGCCGCAGAAGGCCACCACCATCAGGGCGGTGGACGTGGTGAGCGCCAGGCGCTGGTGGAGCATCAGCTCCCGGACGTTCATCAGCAGCACCAGCAGCGTGACGAAGCCCGCGGACACCAACGCGAAGGACTGACCGGTGAGCCCGCCCAGACAGCCCATCAGCGCGGTGAGCGCGAACGTGCGCACGCCCGTCTTGCGGCTGTGCTCTCGCTCCAGGCCAATGAAGAGGCCAATGGCGATGGCCAGCCCCACCCGGGTCATCACGGGCGCCATGGGCCATTGCGACGCCTGGGCAATGAGGGGGGGCAGCTCTGCGGGTGCATCCATGGGGCGCTCCAGTCTCTCAGGCCTCACGGCCAGCGAAGACGACTGGACCGCGCGCCCCGGTGCCTGCGGGAGCGACCCTTCCTAATGTCGGAGACGATGGTTCCTGTCAACGCATCCGCCCGGCGAGCACGCGAGGTGCTCGCGAGGGGGCGGCCGCCTGCCGGACGCCAGGCGCTAGATGCGCTCGATGATGGTGGCGATGCCCTGGCCGCCACCGATGCACATGGTGATGAGCGCCGTCTGCTTGCCCGTTCGCTCCAGCTCATCCAGGGCGGTGCCCAGGAGCATCGCGCCCGTGGCGCCCAGCGGGTGGCCCAGCGCGATGGAGCCGCCGTTGACGTTCACCCGGTCCGGGTCGATGCCCAGCGCGCGCGTCGTCTGGAGGACCACGGCGGCGAAGGCCTCGTTGATCTCCCACAGGTCGATGTCTCCGGCCTTCATCCCGGCCATGCGCAGGGCCTTCTCGCTCACGGGCGCGGGGGCGGTGAGCATGAGGAGCGGCTCGGTGCCCAGCGTCGCCATGGCGCGGATGCGGGCGCGGGGCTTGAGCCCCTTCTCCTTCACGTAGCGCTCGGACGCCAACGCCACCACGGCGGCCCCGTCCACGATGCCGCTGGAGTTGCCCGCGGTGTGCACGTGCTGGATGCGCTTCGCCTGCGGATACGCGGCAAGCGCGATGCCATCCAGCGTCTCGCCGTTCGGGCCCACGGCCGTCCCGCCCATGGCGACGAACGCGGGCTTGAGCGCGGCCAGGCCCTGCGCGGTGGTGTCCGGGCGAGGGTACTCGTCGCGCTCCAGCAGCACGGCGCCGGTGGCCGGGTCCTTCACGGCGAAGAGGGCCTTGGCGAAGCGGTTCTCCTCGATGGCGCGGGCCGCCTGTCGCTGCGAGCGCAGGGCCCACGCGTCCACGTCCTCGCGGGTGATGCCCTCCAACGTCGCGATGAGGTCCGCGCTGATGCCCTGGGGCACCTGGTAGACGCGCTCGCGCAGCCGCACGTTGCCGCCGTCCTGGCCGCCGCCGTCCGCGCCCAGCGACAGGTGCGACATGCTCTCCACGCCGCCCGTCACCACGAAGTCCATGGCGCCGGAGGCGACACCCATGGCGCCGAAGTTCACCGCCTGGAGCCCGGAGCCGCAGAAGCGGTTGAGCGACACGGCGGACACCTCCTGCGGCCACCCCGCCGCGAGCACCGCGTTGCGAGCGATGTTCGCGCCCTGCTCATTCACCTGCGACACGCACCCCGCGATGACGTCGCCCACCTCCCGAGCATCCCAGCCGCCGCGCCGCTGGAGCGCGTTGAGCGTCTGGGCGAGCAGCTCCTGAGGATGCAGTCCGGTCAGGGCCCCCTTGCCCATCTTCCCGCGCCCACGCGGGGTCCGGACGGCGTCGATGATGTAGCTGGCGGTCATGTGCGGCTCCTTTGATTTCGAATGTAATATTATCGGCGTAATTTGTAAGTCAAGGCGACCTGGGGTGGGAGCCCACGGGGGGCGTGCAACTTCTGGAGCCCTGGACGCCAGGGGCGGCAGTGTTGATGAGCTGGAAGTCCACGGCGACCGGGGCAGACAGCGCGGCAGGAGGCTCGCTACAAGGCCATGAGCGTCCCGACCTCCCCGGGCGCGTGCGGCACACCTTGGGGAGTCGGCGGATACCTTGACGCCTCCACAGCGGCTGGTCCTGGGAATCGCCGTGCTCGCCTCGCTCGTCACGTTCCTGGACGGGGCGATCATCAACGTCGCGCTGCCCGCGATGGTGCGGGACCTGGGCGGTGGGCTCAGCCTCCAGCAGTGGGTGGTGGATGCCTACCTCATCACGCTGGGCTCGCTGATGCTGGCCGCGGGCTCACTGTCGGATGTGTTCGGGCGCAAGCGCATCCTGCGGTTGGGGCTGTTGGGCTTCGGGGCCACATCGCTCCTGTGCGCGGTGGCTCCGACGGGCGCGGTGCTCATCCTCGCGCGTGCGTTGCAGGGGGCCACGGGCGCGCTCCTGGTGCCGGGCTCGCTGGCGCTCATCCTGTCCTTCTTCTCCGGCCCCGAACAGGCGAAGGCCATTGGCGCGTGGACCGGCTGGACGGGCGGGGCGTTCATCGCGGGGCCGCTGGTGGGCGGACTGCTGGTGGACACGGTGGGCTGGCGTTGGATCTTCGCCATCAACGTGCTGCCCATCGGGCTGACGCTGGCGCTGCTCGCGCGCATGGAGGAGCCCACCCGCCCGGAAGGCGCGCGCATCGACGTGTTGGGGGCCGTGCTCGCGTGCGTGGGATTGGGCGGTCCCGTCTACGCGCTGATTGAGCAGGGGACGGTGGGCTGGACGCATCCCACGGTGCTGGCGTCGCTGGGCGTGGGCGTGCCGGCGTTCATCGCGTTCCTCTGGCAGGAGCGGCGGTCGCCACACCCGATGATGCCCCTGGGCCTCTTCCGAGTGCGGAACTTCTGGGTGGGCAACCTGGCCACGACGTTCATCTACGGAGCGCTGGCGCTGAGCCAGTTCCTCATCACGCTGTTCCTCCAGCAGGTGGGAGGCTTCCGCGCGACGATGGCGGGGTTGGTGCTGCTGCCGACGACGATCATCATGTTGCTGCTGTCGTCGACGTTCGGTGGGCTCGCGGGCCGGTTCGGGCCGCGCCTGTTCATGGCGGTGGGCCCGTGTGTCGCGGGCGCCGGGTTCCTGCTCATGCTTCGCGTCGGCACGCCGCTGGACTTCTGGACGCAGATGCTGCCGGGCGTGCTGGTGTTCGGGCTGGGGCTGACGACGACGGTGGCGCCGTTGACGGCGGCGGTGCTCGGGTCCGTGCACAAGGCGCAGGCGGGCATCGGCTCGGCCATCAACAACGCCATCGCCCGGGTCGCGGGGCTCATCGCCATCGCGTTCGCGGGGCTCATCGTGGGCCCTCGACTGGACGTCGCGGGCTTCCACCGGGCGATGCTCGTCTCCGCCGTGCTGCTGGTGCTGGGCGGAGTCACCTCCGCCCTGGGCATCCGCAATCCTTCACGGGAGTCCTGAGCGCGTCAGTCCTCGGAGGGCTGGAGGGAGAAGTACACGGCTTCGGTCCCCAGGTTGAAGGTGTCCCCGTCCGCGATCTTCTGGCGCTTGATGCGCTGGTGGTTGATCCAGGTCCCGTTGGACGAGCCCAGGTCCTCGATGAAGTAGTCAGCGCCATCGCGCACGACGATGGCGTGCTCGCGGGAGACCCTGCCGGACTTCACGACGAGGCTGCACTGCGGGCCGCGTCCCAGCGTGAAGCGCTCCACGTCCACCCGCGTGGCGGGGCCATCCGGGCTCAGCCGCACGAACAGGTCCATGCGCGCGGGGGCCCGTGCGGCGGGGGCGGGCTTGCGGGCCCGGTTGGACTCCGGGGGCGCGGCGTCCTCGGGCTCGGAGGGACGGAGCACACGGCCCTGCTTGCGGGCGGCGGGGGCCTTCGCGGCCGGAGGCGCCACGAAGGGCAGGTCCTGCTCCTCGGATTCGTTCGAGCCCGAGTCCTGCTCTTCGTCCTCGGCGGGCGCGTCGGCCTGCTCGGCATCTTCGCCGGATGCGGCTGCTTGTGCGGCGGCCTCATCGTCCGCGTCGTCTTTCTCGGAGCCCGTGGCCTCCTCTCCCGTCTTGGCCTCTTCGGGCTCGGAGTCGTCGTCCTCGTCGGTGCCGGGGCGTTCCTCGGAGCCGATCGCCGCTGCGATGTCGGCCGCGGATGCGTCGTCGTCTTCGGAGGACTGCGACTCGTCATCGTCGTCCGAGCCCGCGGCGGCCGCCGCCTCGGATGCGCTCTCGTCGTCCGAAGATTCGTCAGCCGCGTCGTCGTCAGGCTCCTCGTCGTCCGAGTCCTCTTCCTCGGACTCCTCGTCATCCGAAGATTCGTCGTCGGACTCCTCGTCATCCGAAGATTCGTCGTCGGACTCCTCGTCATCCGAAGATTCGTCGTCGGACTCCTCGTCGTCCGAGGATTCGTCAGCCGCTTCTTCGTCGGACTCCTCGTCGTCCGAGGATTCGTCAGCCGCTTCGTCGTCGGACTCCTCGTCGTCTGAGTCCTCATCGGAGTCGGATTCTTCCTCCTCGTCCGCCTCCTCCTCCTCGTCGGACGCCACCGGCACGTCTCGGGGCTGCGAGACCGCATCCACCGCCGCGAGGACCTCCTGCATGCGCGCCCGCGCGTGAGCGGCCTCGTCCACGGAGGACTGTGCCTTCACGGGTTCGGACACCGCTGCCGCGGCAGGAGCGGCGGCCACGGTCTCCTTCGCGGGGACGACGGCAGCCGCGGGGACAGCAACAGCCGCTGGGACGACGGCAGCCGCGGGGACAGCGACAGCCGCGGGGCGCTCCGCCACACGCACCACGGGCTCAGGGGCACGGGCCGCCGGAGCCCGCACGGGCCCACCCGCGTCCGTCGCCCCGAGCGCCACGGGCGTGGGCGCCACGTACCCGTTCTGTCTCGCGAGCATGAACAGCGCCTGCGCGACCAGGGCATTCCGGTCCACGCCCAGGTCGTGGCTCATCTGCTCCAGCGCCCGCCACAGGGGCTCCGCGACCTCGATGGTTTCACGAATCCGATTCATGCCTAGCTGCCCCTCAGATTGCTCTGCCACGGAGAGACATTGTCCGGGTCATTGAGCCAATAGAACATCGCTTGCGTCTCCGCGTACTGCCGCTCCGCGATGGACACCAGGTTCGGGTGCAGGTCGCCCAGCGCCACGCCTTCGAAGAGGAATCCCTGGCCGGGCTTCGTCGCGCTGGAATTGCCCCGGAACTTGCGGTCCCGGCTCTGCCACAGTCGCTGCGAGGCCTGTCCCGCGGCCTGTCCGTAACCCGCCGGCGGCGCGATGCGCGTGGGCATCTTGAACGTCGTCTCGCCGCACGACCACAGCAGCCACGACAGCGCGCTCCAGTCCCCGCGCAGCATCAGCGTCAGGTCCGCGAACCCCATCTCCAGGTTGAGCGTCTCGTCGATCTCCACCTGCTCGTCCTCGCCCAACTCCATCTCTTCCTGCTTCAGCTCCACGGGCCCATCACCCAGCAGGCCCGACAGGTCCGGCGGCAGCCAGGACACCGCCGCGCCGGGCTTGTACCGCTGGAGCAGCGCGCCGCGAATCGCCTGGAGCCGCGTGGCGTACTTGCGCACCAGCTGCTGGATGGCCTCCAGGGACTGTGCGGGCTTCTCCGGCAGGCCGTCGTAGGTGCAGCTCGGAGGCTCCTGTCCCGCCCAGAAGTCGAACCGGGGGAACAACGCCCGCGCGTACGTGGCCAGGAACCGGGCGGTGTCCGGCTCCGCTTCCGCGAGCCCCTCCGCGTCCTTCTGCACCTGATCCGCCACGCCCAGGTTCAACAGGATGAGGCCGCGCGTGAACAGGTACGCCTTGCGCTCCGGCGCGAGCAGCATCGCCGCGTGCAGGAAGTCCAGCGCCGCGCGAGGCCGGTCCGTCTGGTCCAGCAGCACCGCGTAGCCCCGCAGCAGCGTGGCCGCCTCACCGCCGCGCATGAGCGCGTCCGCCATGGGGGCCCACGCCTGTCCCGCATTCCCCACCACGCTGTCCGCGACCTGTCGAGCCGAGTCCTGTGTGCGCGGCAGCGTCAGCTCCTCCAGGCCTTGCTTCAGCGGCTGGACGTCCAGCGACGTGGCGCACGCCCGTGCCGTGGCCAGCAGGGCCTCGCGGTAGCGCCGGTCCGCGCGGGCCTCCTTCGCCAGCTCGCGCCAGCCTTCCGCGCTCCGGGGGAGGTTGGAGAACACCGGCGAGCGCGCCAGCGTCTGCTCATCCATGGCCAGGCCCAGGTCGCGCTTGAGCACCACCGCCCGCTGCGCGTCCATCAGGGCCCACTCGCCGCACGCGAAGTCGCCCTCCGCCCGGCCCTCCTCGAAATGGACGCGGAAGTCCGCGTAGGTGTCCTCCGCGCGCGACCAGTAGCGCCCGTGCCGCCGTCCGTTGTCGAACTCGGCCTCCCAGAGCAGCTGTCCCTGCGCGTCCCAGAAGCGGGTGAGGCCGTGGCGCTCGCGGTCCGCGTTGAGCGTGACCTTGGCCCACTGGTTGAGGTCCTCGCGCAGCTCCGCGTCCTCGGGCAGGTGGGCCGGACGGGTGGGGTAGGGCTCGCCGGTGGAGGGCACCACGCGCTGGCCGTCGCCGTTGAAGTGCTCCACCTGCCGCACGGTGCCGCGGTCGTAGTGCATCACCGTCTTGCGCACGCGCTCGCTCACGCCGCCTTCGTGCATGCGCTCGGAGGTGAAGCCGTCGGAGGCAATCCAGGTGCGGGGGCCGTGGAGCTGGCCCTGCTCGAAGGCGCCCTCCTGGGACACCGCTCCGTCCTCGTGGAATCGCCTGAATGGGCCGTGCGGATTGCCCTGCACCATGATGCATTCGTTGCAGAGGGTGCCGTCGGCGCGCCAGTACCGCCACGTGCCGTGCGGCCGGCCCTTGGCGTCCTTCGGGCCGAAGGACCACTCCTCGTCGCCGTCGTCCCAGATGGCGCCTTCGGGGACTCCGGTGGGGAGCTCGCCCGCCTCGGTCCGCTCGCGGTTCGTCTTGCGGCGCTCCTCCTCGGAGACGTCCACGGCTCGCAGCGCGACCAGCAGCCGGTCCAGCGCCTCGGGGGACAGCGCCTCGGAGACGCGGCGGACCTCCAGCCCGTCCTTGAACGCGACGATGGTGGGGTACGCGTCGATGCCCAGCGGCTCGGCCACGGCTTCGTGGGCCTCCGCGTCGAGCCGGGCGAAGGTGATGTCCGGGAACCGCGCGGCGGCCTCGGAGAAGACCGGAGCGAACTCATGGCAGGGTTCACACCACGGTGCCCAGAAGTCCACGACGCACATGCCGGGCTTCTGGGTGACTGCTTCGAAATCCTCCGGGGTCAATTCGACCGGTACGCCTGCCAACGGGAACTCCTGCTCAAGGGGAGAGGCAGATAAGAGGGGCGCCGGGGGCGCGCGTCAACCGGCGCGTCACGGGGAGTCCGGCTTCCGTCCAGCCCGGACAGGCACGGAGGGTGCGTCCGCGAGCAGCAGGGGGCGGGACATGGAACGATGACCGGATGCGGCCCACCCTCGTGGTCATCAACGGTGAACAGTACTGGCAGCGCTACTTCCCGGAATACGAGGTCGTCTTCCGCAGGCTTCAGGAGTGTTCCTGGGTCCTGCGCGGTGGCGACCTCTGGTGCGTCAACCGCGAGTCCGCGACACGGCTGGACGGCGTGCTCTGGCGCGTGGGCGCCATCCGCCCGGACCCCAGGCACCGCGCGACGCTGGAGCTCATCCGCCTGAGCGGTGTGCCCTGCTCCAACCCGGCGTCCGTGCTGGCGCGCTGTCACGACCGGTTGTCGATGCTGGCGGAGATGCGTGAGGCGGGGCTGCCGGTCATTCCGTTCGACGCCGCGCTCGGCGACGACATGCTGCGCCGGCTGGAGCGGCCCGTGCCGTTCGTCGTCAAGGTTGGCAATCACCACGCGGGGCTGGGCAAGGCGCTGGTGCGCGACGCTGGGGCGTGGCCGGAGATCGCGGACCTCCTCTTCGCCGCGGACGACTACGCGGTCGTCGAGCCCTTCATTGACTACGAGCGCGACGTCCGCTGCCTCGCGGTGGGCGAGCGCATGTGGGCGATGACGCGGGCGAGCGCGGGTTGGAAGGCCAACGTCGACACGCGCAAGTACCAGGTCATCGACCCGCCGCCGGAGCTCGCGGAGCACACGCGCCGGGCCATGCGGCATCTGGGCGCGGACGTGCTGGGCCTGGACTTCCTCCAGGCGAAGGACGGCGCCTACACGCTGCTGGAATGCAATGACACGCCAGGCCTGTCCGGCTTCCCGGAGGAGCTGCGGGAGGACGTCGCGGAGTGTCTGCGTGTCCGGATGCGCCAGCGCTGAGGAGAGCGCGGCGACGCCGCCACGGTGTGCCGGAGCGGGCACCGGGGGGACCACGGACGGGGGAGCGGTGGGGCGCGAAGTCGTGCCTGCGCGGAAGCAAGGATGAAGCCACGGGCAGAGGCCGCCCGTCGGGCGTGCTTGCCGGAAACCTGTCCGACAGGCTGGCACCCTGGGAGTTCCTCCTTCCCCCGGACGGCGAAGGGCACGTACCGCGCGAGTCTCACCGTGACGGACTGGAAGGGCGTGCGGGACACCGGCACGCGTGTGCTCACGGTGAAGTGAGCCTCAGGGGGTGGAGCCCCAGGTTGGCATCCGGAAATAGAACCGGAACCCCGCATCTCTCAGCGTGTGGAACCGCGTCAGCAGGCCGTCATCCATCCAGAGGTGGGCCAGGTCCTGGACGCGCATGCGCTCGGGGACGAGGGCGTGCGTGTTGAAGTCCCACGCCTCCGCGCCCATGCAGCGGGCGAGCACCTCCGCATGGAAGGCCCCCATCCCGCCGACGAAGAACGACGCGATGACCCGCGTGCCCTCTCGCGTGTCGGTGTTCCGCTCGGCGCCGTAATCCATGTGGTCCGCCAACTCGCGGCGGAAAACGCCCGTGGCAAGCACCTGCGCCTCCACCTTCGCCTCCGGAAGCGAGGCGAGACGGCCCGCGTTCCGGAGCAGCGGTTCCACGGCGTTGCCGATGTCGAAGAGGTCCACGTCCAGGCACTGACGCACGAGCAACAAGGCTTCGATCAGGCCCTCCCGGTCGAAGGTGTCCAGCACCGTCTCCGCGTCCTTCGCGGAGAGCGAAAAAGAAGGGGACATGGGGCTAGCCGTTCGGTTGGAAGAAGAACTCGAAACCCGCGTCCCGCAGACGCAGGAAGCACTCCAGCCGGTGCTCCTCGCCGGGGTACAGGAACCGCCGCACCGCCTCCATGTCCACACGCCATGGGTCGAGCGCGTGGGTGTTGAAGTCCCACGCCTCCGCTCCCATGCATCCAGCCAGCTCCCGGCTGCGCGAGCTGCCCTCCGGCGCCAGGAACACGGAGACGACGATGATGGCCCCGTCGCGGGTGTTCCGATGCCACGCTTCCGGCTGCTGGAGGAACGGCACCAGCTCGCGGCGGAACGGGCCGATGCCCAGGACCTCTCCGTACATGCCCATGCGTCCGAACCTCCCGTGTGTCAGGCCCCGGCGGACGGCCGCGTCCCGCGAGCCTGACCGGGGCTTTTGCTACCGTCGCCCCTCACACCCCGAGGCCGCGCCATGACCATCTCCGTCCGCACCGCCAACCTGCGCACGCTCAACTCGCTGACGAAGTACCCGTCCATCCCGACGTACCACACGCTGGGAGACAAGGGCCGGCTGGCCGAACCCGCCATCGCGTTCGACGGGCCCGTGGTCGGCACGGAGAAGGTGGATGGCACCAACGCGCGCATCGTGTTCCTTCCGGACGGCACGTACCTGCTCGGCAGCCGCGAGGAACTCCTCTACGCGAGCGGTGACCTCATCGGGAACCCGGCCCTGGGCATCGTGGAGCACCTGCGCCCGGTGGCGGACGCCCTGCGTGAGAAGCGGCTCGACGCGGGCGGCATCACCGTCGTCTTCGGCGAGGTGTACGGCGGCAACGTCACCGCCCACAGCAAGCAGTACACGGGCGAGAAGCGCGTGGGCTACCGCGTCTTCGACGTGGTTCGTCTCACCGACTACGAGACGCCCCTCACCTGGTCCGCGGCGCAGCTCTCCGGCTGGCGCGAATCCGGAGGCCAGCCCTTCGTGACCGAGGACGCGCTCATGGCCTTCACCCGCGAGCACAGCCTGGAGACCACGCCGCGCATCCTCGAAGAGGACGGCGCCGCGATGCCGAAGGACCTGGAGGGAGCGTTCGCCTGGCTGCGCTCGCACGCGCCCGCGACCCGGTGCGCGTTGGATGCCGGGGCAGGGCAGCACCCGGAGGGCATCGTCGTTCGCACCCGCGACCGTCGCACCATCGCGAAGCTGCGTTACGAGGACTACGAGCGCACGCTGCGTGCGAAGCGCTGAAAAGCAAGAAGGCGGCGGTGTCTCCGTTCACCGCCGCCTCCATCCGAACCACGCATTCAGTAGCGATGCGGCTCGGCGATATTCATGTGGCCTGTCGCGGATGAGGTCTGTCTGCACCCCGAACTTGCCCGCGTTGTCCGTACCCATTGCGTCTGGCGTGCCAGCCTCCGGCCCGCCGAGCCCTCCCTGATTCCAGGGGTTTGTGTCCCACGCTGACGGCGGCCCCTGGTGACTGCGGTCCTGGAGCTGATGACGGCCGTCACCAGGCAGGCGGGCGGGGCTGACGCGTCGCGGAAGGATGTTCGGAGCGGGCGAGGGCCGGCGGTAGACTCGCGGATCAGGTCACGGCCCATGACGAAGAGAGACACCGGAAGGCGAAACACAGGCACCGGCAACTCGGACTCCGTGCGCTCGGGCGCGGGGACGGGCCGGGGCTCGGGATATGGAACGGGCCCCCGTCCGCGCCGCGCGGAGGACGTCCCGCCCGTTCCCCAGGTGGGCCGCTACCTGCTGCTGCGCAAGCTGGGGCAGGGCGGCATGGGCGTGGTGTACGCCGCCTATGACCCGGACCTGGACCGCAAGATTGCCCTGAAGCTGCTGCACCCGAACGCCAACCACGACAACGAGGAGGCGCGGTCCCGGCTCTTGCGTGAAGCGCAGGCCATGGCGCGCGTCTCCCATCCCAACGTCATCCCCGTCTTCGACGTGGGCATGTGGGGCGACCAGGTCTTCGTCGCCATGGAGCTGGTGGAGGGCGGCACGCTGGGCTCGTGGCTGAAGGAGGCGAAGCCTTCCTGGCGGGAAGTGCTGGAGCGCTACCTCCAGGCGGGCAGGGGACTGCAGGCCGCGCACTCGGCGGGGCTGGTGCACCGCGACTTCAAGCCCGCCAACGTGCTGGTGAGCCACGCGGGCCGCGTCTACGTGACGGACTTCGGCCTGGCGCGGCAGGTGGGCGACGGACCGGAGGCCCCCGTCTCTCCGGAGGAGGCGCAGGTCCTGGAGTCCTCGGACCGGCGCATGCTGGACACCACGCTCACCGAAGCGGGACTGCTGGTGGGCACGCCCAACTACATGTCCCCGGAGCAGTTCCGGGGCACGCAGCTGGACGCGCGCACGGACCAGTTCAGCTTCTGTGCGGCGCTCTACGGCGCGCTCTACGGCACGCGCCCCTTCGACCCGGGCAGCATCAAGGCCTACGCGTCCGCCAGCCGGAGCGCGGAGTTGGAGGAGGCCACCGGCACGCAGTCCCTGGGCGGCACGCAGTCGCTGAACGCGCCCGCGAAGGCGATCCCCGTCATCGCGCCGCCGCCCGTGCTCATCCGCGAGCCCCCGCGCGACGCGAAGGTGCCCGGTTGGGTGCGGCAGGCGGTGCTGCGCGGGCTGGCGCTGGACGTGGACGCGCGCTTCCCGTCCATGCAGGCCCTGCTGGACGCGCTCTCCCAGGAGCAGCGCCTCGGGCAGCGCAAGCGCTGGCTGGGAGCGGCGGGCGCCATGACCACCGCGCTCGCGGTGGCGGGCGGCGTGGCGTGGCAGCAGTCCCAGGTGTGCGTGGACGCGGGCGCGCTGATGGACACCGTGTGGACGCCGGACGCGAAGGCGAAGCTGGAGTCCGCCTTCCGCGCCACCGGGAAGCCCTTCGCGGAAGGGATGGCCGTCCGCGCCGTGCAGGTGCTGGGGCAGTACGCGGACGCGTGGAAGCACCAGCGCGTCCAGGCGTGCGAGGACGCGCGCGTGAGCGGCGTGAAGCCGGAGGAGCAGCTGGACCGGCAGGTGGTGTGCCTGGAGCGCCGCCGCAAGGACCTGCGCGCCACGGTGGACCTGCTCGCGAGCGCGGACGCCGCCATGGTGGTGAAGTCCGTGGACATGGTGCATGCGCTGCCCGCGCTGCATGAGTGCGAGGACGTGGAGGGACTGGCCGAGCAGCAGCGCCGCCCCTCCGACCCCGCCCTGCGCGGCACCATTGAAGCGCTGG
The DNA here is from genome assembly GCF_003986945.1 of Corallococcus sp. AB018. Taxonomy (NCBI): domain Bacteria; kingdom Pseudomonadati; phylum Myxococcota; class Myxococcia; order Myxococcales; family Myxococcaceae; genus Corallococcus; species Corallococcus sp. AB018. The sequence continues at coordinate 72,633 of NZ_RAWR01000002.1, forward strand.
AGGATCAGCTGGCGGAGGTGCGCGCGCAGGTGGACGCGGGCCGCTACCCGGCGGCGCTCACCGCGGTGAAGGCGCTGGAGGCGCCGGTGGAGAAGACGGGCTACCTGCCGCTGAAGGCGGAGATGCGCTTCCACCTGGGCTGGCTCCAGGAACAGACGGGCCAGTCGCCGGAAGCGTCCCGCCTGCTGTCGCGCGCCGTGTTCGACGCGGAGGCGGGCAGGGCGGACCGGTTGAAGGTCGCCATCCTCAACAAGCTCCTCTACGTGGAGGACGGCCAGAAGCACTACGACCCGGCGGCGAACTGGGGCGAGCTGGCGGAGGCCACCCTCCAGCGGCTGGGCGGTGAGCCCGCGCTGGAAGCAGACGTGAAGGTGAACCAGGCCAACCTCGCCATGTCCCAGGGCCACATGGAGGAGGCCCGCAAGCGGCTGACGGAGGCGAGCGCCCTCTACGACAAGGCGCTGCCACCCGAGCACCCCAAGCGCGCGCGGGCGCTCTTCCTCCTGGGCCGGCTGGTGCTGGGCACCGGCGACGCCAAGGGGGCGGTGCCGCTCCTGGAGGCGTCGCTCGCGAAGACCCAGGCGGCGGTGGGCCCGGTGCATCCGGACATGGCCAACCGGCACGGCCTGGTGTCCCTGGCCCTGCGAGACGCCGGCCAGCCCGAGCGCGCCCTGCCACATGCCCAGGCGGTGGTGGACCTCTACAAGACCCTGCACGGCGAGAAGAGCGCGCAGGTGGCGGAGGCGCTGGACGAACTGGGCATGTGCCAGCTGGGGATGAAGCGCTACGACGACGCGCTGAAGACCTACGAGCAGGCCGTGGCCCTCAAGCGCGAGCAGCTGCCCGAGGGCGACGAGGGACTCCAGCCGTCCTACGACGGCGTGGGCCAGGCGCTGCTGGGCCTGGGCCGGGCGCGCGACTCCGTGGCGCCGCTCCAGATGGCGGTGTCCTTCGCGTCCGCGCCCCCGGATGCGCTGGCGGAGTCCGGCTTCGCGCTGGCGCGGGCGCTGTACCAGACGGGCCAGTCTCCGGAGGCGCTGGCGGAGGCCCGGGGCGAGGCCACCCGCGCCCGCGAGCGCTTCAGCGAGTCCGGGATGGACGAGCGCGTGGGCGAGGTGGACTCGTGGCTGGAGAGCCTGCCCAAGGACTCCCCGCGTCCACCTGCCCGCAAGCCTTCTCGCGGCCGGCGCAGGTAGGACGTCACGCACGGCTGCTGGCGACCGTGGCGGGGCGTGCTACCGTCCCCCGCCGTGTCGCTGCCCCCAGACGAGGACGAGGAGCTCCTGGATGCCACGGCCACCCTGCAGCGGGGCCGGGCGGGACAGGTGCGGATGGTGCTCCGGGTGCTTTCCGGCGCGGAAGCCGGCAAGGCCCACCCGCTCAAACAGGGGACGTACACAGTGGGAAAGGCCCCCACGTGTGACATCGTCCTCACCGACAAGGCCGTCTCCCGCCAGCACCTGAAGCTGGAGGTGCACGCCGAGCACGTCGTCGCCACGGACCTGGGCTCGCACAACGGCTCGTTCGTGGAGGGCCTGCGCTTCACCGCCATGGAGCTGCGCCCCGGCAGCGTCATCACCCTGGGCACCACCGAGCTGAAGCTGGTGCCGGAGGACACGCGCGAGCGCTCGCTGCCCCTGTCCTCGCGGGACCGCTTCGGCGCGCTCGTGGGCACAAGCCGCAAGATGCGCGAGGCCTTCACCGTGCTGGAGCGCCTGGCGCCCGGCGGCGCGGACGTGCTCATCCACGGCGAGACGGGCACGGGCAAGGACCTGTGCGCGGAGGCCATCCACCAGCTGAGCCCGCGCGCCAAGGGCCCCTTCGTCATCGTGGACCTGGCGGGTGTGCCCTCCACCCTCATCGAGTCCGAGCTCTTCGGCCACGTGAAGGGCTCCTTCACCGGCGCCCAGGGCGACCGCGCCGGTGCCTTCGAGCGCGCGCAGAACGGCACCGTCTTCCTGGACGAGATTGGCGAGCTGCCCCTGGACCTGCAGCCGCGCCTGTTGCGCGTGCTGGAGCGTCGGCAGGTGAAGCGCGTGGGCGGCAACGACTACTTCACGGTGAACGTGCGCGTGGTGGCCGCCTCGCACGTGAACCTGGAGCAGGCCGTCCAGCAGGGGAAGTTCCGCCGCGACCTCTTCCACCGGCTCGCCGTGCTGCGCGTGACGCTGCCCGCGCTGCGCGAGCGCCCGGAGGACATCCCGCTCCTCATCGACCACATGCTCAAGCTGATGGGCCGGCAGCCGGGCGCGCTGTCGGATCAGACGCGCGCGCTGCTCATGCAGTACCCCTGGCCCGGCAACGTGCGCGAGCTGCGCAACGTGGTGGAACAGGTCGTCAACCTGGGCGAGGAGGCACTTCCGGACCTGGAGGCGCCCCAGGGCGCGGACGGCCGCAAGGGTCCGGATCTGGACCTGCCCTTCAAGGAAGCAAAAGAACACCTCATCGAAGTGTTCGAACGTGACTACCTGAAGAACCTCATCGAGCGCTGCGAAGGCAACATTTCCAGGGCTTCTCGCGAAGCTGATATCGACCGTGTCTACCTCCGGAAACTCCTGCGCAAGCACGGGTTGGATCCATCCGGGGAGCCTTAACACGGGGCGGCATCACAGGTAGGATGACATCCCCCCTCCCCCCCGGAGCACGACCGTGAGCGTGAATCTTTCCTCCAATCTCCTCCGTACCTTCCAGCAACTGGCGGAGGTGAAGCCCGCCGCCGTGCCGCAGCAGACCGCGCAGCAGGTCGGGTTGCCGGAGGAGAAGGTCGTCTCGCAGGTGGAGGGCGCGCCCACCCCCGTGCAGACGGAGCAGGCCACGGACGCCTTCGCGGCGGTGCAGGCCCTCAATCAGGCATGGGCGAACCGCTTCCAGCCGGTGTCGGGCGCTTCGGCGCAGGACCTGGGCGTCCAGGGGACGCTCGCGAACGCGCCCCAGGCTCCGGAGATTGGCGGCTGGGACGCCGCGGGGACGGACCCCGAGGTCGTCAAGCAGGCCAATCAGAATGACTGCGGCGCCGCGGTGGCGGTGATGCTGGGCAAGGACATTGGCACCAGCAAGACGCAGCCCGCGTCGGACAAGGACAAGATGGCCGCGCTGGAGTCGCGCTTCACGCAGGGCCAGGGCACGTCGCCGCATGAGCTGTCCAACATGCTGGCGAACCAGGGCACGAAGGTGACTCAGACGTCGTCCAAGCTCGACACCAAGGCCCTGGATGACGCGCTCGCGCGCGGCGCCAAGGGCGCGGTGATGGTGGACTCCAGCCTGGTGGACCCCACGACGAAGCCGGGGGAGACGGGCCGCGCGCACTGGGTCTCCGTGGAGGGCAAGGACGACCAGGGCCGCTACCTGCTCAAGGACCCCAGCACCGGCTCCAAGATTCCGGTGGACGCCCAGAGGCTCGCGGACTCCGTGGACATCAGCTGGAACCGGCACCAGGGCGGCGGGCAGATGATCGTCGAAAGCGCCCAGGGCATGTCGGAGGCCCAGGCCGCGCAGGAGGGCGGGGAGAAGGCCGTCGCGCTGGGCAACACGGACGGTGGCGGCTCCCGCGCCATGGCCAACTTCGGCCGCGAGTCCTCATAGGCCGTAAAGACTGACGGCGGATGGACTGGAGTCCATCCGCCGCGTGGGCTTCAGACGGTGAGGTGTTGCACGGCCTGGAGCCGCAGCAGCTGGCGCGCCAGCTCCTGGACCTGCTCCACCTCCTGCAGGCCCATCACCTTGCGCAGCGCCAGCCGCTTGTCCGTGGAGGCGCGCAGCAGCAGCGCGCGCAGCTGGGGATTGCTGAGCAGCGGGTTGAGCTGGCGCAGGTGGCCCACCAGCGCGCCCAGCTGGGGCAGCGTGAGTCCCGCCACCATCACCTGCGTCGCGTTGCCCTCTTCCGGGCTCTGGCTGGTGGCCAGCATCCACGGCGACAAGAGCAGGGAGCGGGTGAAGTCCATCTCGCAGGACAGGCCCAGCCGCGCGCACTCCTCCACCACGGGGCCGCTGTCGTGGCCCGCGATGATGGGCTGGATGCGGGCGGCCTCGTACTTCTGGAGGACGGCGTCGTACAGCTTCCGGGCCTCCACGCCCTGCGGCGTGCGCGGGAACTCCGCGAAGGCCTGACCAATCTCCGCGCGCAGCGTGCCCATGAGCGTGGCGTCATCCGCCGTGCCGGGCTCGCCCAGGACCTGGGCCAGGTAGGCCCGGTCCTCGGGGACCGCGTTCGCGGACTTCCACCACTCGAAGGTGACGGTGCTCACGCTCAGCACCACCGGCAGGGTGACGACGCCCTGGCGGCCGGGGTTGGCGAGGAAGGCGCTCATCTTCCCCTCCACCTCCGTGAGGCCGCGGTGGAGCCGGTGGAGGACGGCGATGCGCAGCTTCGCGCGGCCCTCCATCGCCTGCTTCGCGGCATCCGACGACTGGCCGTCCGAGGCGGTGCGCTCGCGGGAGGATTCGGAAGCGGCGGGCCGGCGCTCGAGCTGGGGCGCCACTGGCACCTGCTGCGCCATGGGCGGAGGCTGAGGGAGCGCCGGGGCCGTCTGGGGCGTCTGGGCCGCGAGGGCAGGGGGCTGCTCCAGGGTGCCCAGGCTGGCGGCGCCCTGCGAGGTGCCGGACGCCATCCCTGCCTGTTGCTGCGGCGCCCTGGCGCCGCCGCCTTCATTGCGCTCCGGCTCGCCCGAGCGGCCGAAGTCCATGCCGTCCTGGGGGCCGCTCTGCTCGAGGCCTCCCTTGGCGGAGGCGCCCTTCGCGGAGCCGCCCTTGACGGCGACGCCTCCCTTTCCGGTGCCGCCCTTCCCTGTGGCCTTGCCCGATGACTTGCCTTCACCGGACTGCGCCTTCTCCTCCTTCTCCTGCGCGGGGCTCTGCAGGGGCAGGCCCGGGCGGGGAAGACCAGACGGAAGGCGGACGCTCATGGATGGGGGCCTCGGTTGAGGGGAATCAGGCCAGGTCCTTCAGGTGGACGACCAGGTTGCTGTTCTTGCTGCCCAGCGTGCTCGCGTCGTCCGTGGGGATGACGTAGCCCTGATCCGCGCCAACGTGCTTGCGGAAGAAGTCTACCACCTCCGGATCCTGCACGTTGGACGTGGTGCTCTTCTTGATGCCGTACGCGGAGCCGTCCGCTCCCTTGGCCTTCACGGAGTCAGGCGCGGAGGAGAGCAGGTTGTCCATCGTGCCCGACAGGCGGCCGCCGCCGTCCGGCTGGATGGTCATCGAGGTGTTGTGACCCTCGATGTAGCTGACGTCGTAGTAGGTGTTCCCGAACCCGCCGTCGAACTTCACTTCACCGAGCGTCGCGTTCTTGCCGTCGCCGTTGTCGCTGCGGAAGTTGCCGGACCAGTTGTCCGGGAACTGCACCGTGCGGCTCTCACCGGGCTTCAGCGTGACGGAGTCGACGGCCTTCTCGCCCGCGTTGGGGGTGAAGTTCACCGTCATCGGCTTGTTGCCGTCGTTGTTGAGGGTGATGGTGTTCTTGCCCTTCGCCGCGCTCGAGTCGCCCACGGACTGGGGACCGGCGACGGCCGCGTCCTTCTGGGGGGCCGCCGGGGCCGGGGCGCCCTGCGCGGCGGAGGCCGCCTGCGCCGCGGCAGGAGCAGGGGCCGCGCTGGAGCCCGCGCCCTCGCCACCCAGGTCCGGCACGCCGCCCTGCTGCGCACCGGCTGCGCCCTCGATGCCCGGAGCGGCGGCGCCCTGCTGCGCACCGGCGCCCTGCTGCGCACCGGCGCCGTTCATTCCACCGAGCATCTCCACCAGCTGCTTCAGCATCTGGACCATCTCGGCCAGCTGCTCCATGGGATTGCCGCCCTGGAGCGCGCCCTTCTTGCCCACGCCCGCCGGCGCGTCGAAGCCATCCGCCTGGAACATCCCCTGGAGCGAACCCGGGCCGCTCTTGGCCTGCCCCGCGTCCGCCGTCACCGCCGTGGGGCGCGCCACCGGGCTGGAGAGCTCCGTGGCGGACGTGCGGGGCGAGAAGGAGGAGCTGGCAACGGACGACTTCGACAGGGGGGAGAGCGCCATGGCGGTGTTCCTCGGAGATTGGATGGGCCGGCTTCGGACACCGGCCGGTTCAGCGATGTGGGGGGCTAGAGCACGGCGCGTGCCATGCGCCCCACACGCTTCTCAACGAGGTAAACCCTTGGAACTCCTCAGGGGACGGACGCTGCCATGGGAGCGGAAGGCCCCCGCCCTGATGACTGCCGTCAGGCCCCTGGTGTCTGGCGTCATCAGGCCCGAAAGCACGACTCGCGCGGGACGCAATGCGCCCCGCGCGAGAAGTCGCCGCGGATTCAGGCCGTGCGGATCAGACCCTTCGGGCCGTGCTCGAATGGATGAGCCGCAGTATCAGCAGCAGCACCACTGCTCCGATGAACGCCACGAAGATGGTGCCCGCGATGCCGCCAAATGGGGCTCCCGTGCCGAGCGCCCGGAGGATGAAACCTCCCAGGAACGCGCCCACCACGCCCACGACGATATCGCCAATCAGGCCGTAGCCACCGCCCACCACCGCGGACGCGAGCCATCCAGCGATGAGGCCGATTACCGCCCACAACAGGATTGCTTCCAGCGCCATGTCTCTTCCTCCCATCGAGGTGATGGGCGAAACATGGGCATGATTCCCGGCCGCGCTCGCCCCTCCCCCAAGGGCGACGGCAGGGCAGGCAGGCAGGCGGCGCCCGGGTGGAATCCAGACTTGAAGCCTCCCGCCTACTTGCAGATGGGCACGCGGGGCGGCGACGCGCTGGCGAGCACCGCGGTGCCCCTGACGTTGACGATGGTGCCTTCGGGGAGCGCCAGCGCCTGCCCCAGGGACAGCAGAGGCGTGATGCCCTCGCGCGGTTCCTGGGACCAGGAGGGAAGGGGGCTTCGGGACATCCGCCGCCATGCGCCGGCGATGGGCGCACCCACGCGGATGCGCGCGGGCTCGCCTTCGAGCCGCTCCACCTGGAACGCGTCCAGGTCGCGCGCCGAGTCGGGCATGTCGTCGGTGGAGGGACACTCACCCGTGCACGCGTCCCAACCCTGGTTGCCCAGCACGGTCCCCGGTCATCCCAGACATAGACGCCAATGAAGCGCCGCATCTGGGGATCCAATAGGTGAGCCCCACGGAGACCTCATCGCTCGTCCGGGGGATGAGGGCGGAGAAGACGGAGACGGTGCCGTCCGCCCGGTGCACCACCCACAGCGGCGTGCCGTCCCCCAGCGTGGCCTGCACCACGGAGCCCCGCGGCGGCAACTCCAACACCACGGACGGCTCGATGCGAGGCAACTGGATTTCCTCGCGAGGCACGGCTCTGACTCGCCAGGCAGGCGTTCCGCAGCCTGCCAGGACGAACACAGACACGACGGCGAGCATGAGGCGATGGCACAGGCGCCAGAAGTTAGCCCGATGCCGGGGGCATTGACGGCGTTCCGTTTAAAGATGCATCCTGAATGCATCTTTACGGGGCGTGGGCCCGGAAAGGGAGCGAAGTCATGACGAGCGTGTACGAGAAGATTGGCGGAGAGCCGGCGATGGCGGCGGCGGTCGACGTCTTCTACCGGAAGGTGCTGGCCGACGAGCGCATCAGCCACTTCTTCGAGGACGTGGACATGGAGCGCCAGGCCGCGAAGCAGAAGGCGTTCCTGACGATGGTGACCGGCGGGCCCGCGAACTACTCGGGCAAGGACATGCGCGCGGGACACAAGCACCTGGTGGACCGCGGGCTGAACGGGACGCACTTCGACGCGGTGGCCGGGCACCTGAAGGAGACGCTGGAGGAGCTGGGCGTGCCCGCGGACCTGGTGGGCCAGGTGATGGCCGTCGCCGAAGGGGCGCGTGCGGACGTCTTGAACCGCTGAAGCAACCTGCAGGAGGCACGTCATGGCGAAGGTGCGGCATGAATCCGAGTGGTACCCGTTGGAGCCCGGAGAGACGGTGCTGGACGGACTGCTGCGCCAGGGCGTGCGCGTGCCGCATGCGTGCCGGGCAGGGGCCTGCCAGTCCTGCCTGATGCGAGCGACCTCGGGCGCGGTGCCCGAGGCCGCGCAGGTGGGGCTCAAGGACACGCTGCGGGCGCGCGGCTACTTCCTCGCGTGCATGTGCCGGCCCCAGGAGGGCACGGCGCTGGAGGTGGCGGGAGCGTCGGAGCTGCGCGTCCCCGCGCGCGTGGTGGAGCTGGAGTCGTTCAGCGAGGACGTGTTCGCGGTGCGGCTGGAGGTGGAGACGCCACTCGACTATCGCGCGGGGCAGTACGTCACGGTGGTGCGCGCGGACGGGCTCGCGCGCAGCTACTCGCTGGCGAGCCTGCCTCGCGAGGGCCGGCTGGAGCTTCACGTGCGGCTCGTGCCCGGGGGCGCCATGAGCGGCTGGTTCGCACGCGAGGTCCGGCACGGCGACCGGGTGGACGTGCAGGGGCCGGCTGGGGATTGCTTCTACGTGCCCGGACAGCCGGAGGCGCCGCTGCTGCTGGCGGGGACGGGCACGGGGCTCGCGCCGCTGTATGGAATCCTGAGGGACTCGCTGGAGGCGGGCCACACCGGCCCCATCCACCTGTTCCACGGGGCGAGGGAGCCGGCCGGGCTGTACCTGGTGGACGCGCTGAGGGCGCTGGCGGCGCGCCATCCAAACGTTCACTACCGGCCCGTCGTGCTGGCGGGCGGAGGTGGGGAGGTGGAGGAGGGGGCCCTGGATGCGAAGGTCCTCACCTGCCTCCCGAAGCGGCCGGTGGGCTGGCGAGCGTTCCTCTGCGGCAACCCCGAAGCGGTGCTATCCCTGCGCAAGAAGCTCTTTCTCGCGGGGTTCTCGCTGAAGGACATCCACGCGGATGCCTTCCTGCCGAGCCTGCCGCGAGCGGGGCCCGTCGCCGGAGCCGCCTGACTTGCACCTGACCCTTCACGCCGACTACTCGCTGCGCGTCCTCATGTACCTGGCGGCACGTCCCGGGCGGCCGTCGTCCACGCAGGAGATGGCGGACGCCTACGGCATCTCCAAGCACCACCTGGTGCGCGTGGTGCAGACGCTGGCGCAGGAGGGACACGTGGAGGTGAAGCCCGGGCGGGCCGGCGGCGTGCTGCTGGCGAAGGCCCCGAAAGACATCCGGCTGGGCAAGGTGGTGCGCGCGGCCGAGCCGGACTTCCACCTGGTGGAGTGCTTCGACAAGGAGCGCAACACGTGCCCCATCGCGCCCGCGTGCGGCCTCAAGGGAGTGCTGGCGGAGGCGCGCGACGCGTTCCTCGCCACGTTGGACAAGTACTCGCTGGAGGACCTGCTGCGGCGCTCCAGGCCGGGCCTGTCCGACCTGCTGCTGACGCCGGCCGCGCCACAGGGGTAGGCGCGCCCGGGCTCACCTCACGCCTGTTGGAGCAGGGGACGGTCAGCAGCAGCCCGGGGGGCCACCCACGGGCATCCGCCAATCCGTGTCACACCGCCATGACACCCCCATCCACGAAGAGCTCGACGCCCGCGACGAAGCTGCTCTCGTTCGACGCCAGGAACAGCACCGCGTTCGCGACGTCCTCCGCCTGGCCGAGCCGCCCGAGCGGCGTCATCTGTTTCAGCACGTCCTCCATCCCCGCGTTGTTCTGGAGATACGTCTGCATCGCGGGCGTCTCAATCACCCCCGGTGAAACCACGTTGACGCGGATGCCTTGGCTCTTCAGGTCGGTCGTCCAGGTACGCGCGAGCGCGCGAATCGCGGCCTTGGTCGCGTTGTAGACCGACAGACCGGGGAAGCCTTTGCTGCCGCTGGCCGATCCGGCGAGGATGACCGTCCCTCCGTGGGTCATGAGGGGCAGCGCCTTCTGCACGCTGAAGACCATGCCCTTCACGTTCGCGCCGAACACGCGATCGAAGTGCTCCTCGTCGATCGCACCGAGCGCCACGGTTTCGGAGATTCCCGCATTGGCGAAAACGACATCGACCCTGCCGTGGTCGCGTTTGACGCGCTCGTAGAGCCGGTCGAGGTCGGAGAGATTGCCGACGTCCCCTTGGATGCCAACGGTGGCGCCACCGATTTCGTGGACCGCCTCGTCGAGCCGCTCCTGTCTGCGCCCGGTGATGTAGACCCTGGCCCCCTCCGCGGCGAAGGCCTTGGCGGTCGCGAGCCCGATGCCGTCACTTCCCCCGGTGACGACCACGACTTTGTCTTTGAAGCGCGTCATGTCGATTTCATCTCCTTCAAGAATGGCTCATTGAAGGTATCCGTTGCATACCAGGAGGCAAGAGCGTACCTGGAGCATCCCAGGTATGCCGAGCGATACTGAAGACGATCCCATCTACCGGTCCGACTGCCCCACCCGCCCGATCCTCGATCAGATAGGCGACAAGTGGTCGATGATGGTCCTTGCCGTGCTCGTGCCCGGGCCGCGGCGGTTCAACGCCCTCAAGCGACAGCTTGAGGGAATCACCCAGCGCGTGCTGACGCAGACGCTGCGAAAGCTCGAACGCAACGGGATGGTCCGCCGCCGCGTCCTCGGCGGCTCTCCGCCGGGCGTCGAGTACGCGCTCACCCCGCTGGGCAGGTCGCTCCAGGAGCCGTTCGCGGCACTGTACGATTGGACCCTCGCGCACATCGACGCGATCCAGAAGCACCAGGAAGCCTACGACCGCGAGGCGGTGGCCAGCGCTCGCCGTTCAGACTGAGCCGGGGCCCTCCGCGATACCTCACGGCGGGCCCGGTCTCCAGGCCCGCCGCGAGTCCGCTTCAATGGCTCAGCGCCACGTATCGTTCACGGTCGAGGTGCCCGTGGCCGGCGTCGTCAGGGTGCGGTTGGCGCCGCTCTCCCAGGTGACGTTGTTGGCGGCGTCCTTCTTGATGAACTTGTACTCAATCGCCGTGGAGCCCGGCAGCCCGACGGCCGCGCTCCACGTGGGGTAGTTGGCCGGGGACAGCAGGATGGCATTGGCCGGGGCCCAGCTCCCCAGCGCGGCGACGTTGCCCACCACGTACACGTTCTGTCCCATCACCGTGCTCGCCGTGACGTTGAACGTGACCGTGGCCCCGCTGGTGGACGTGGTGACGGAGAGCGCGGAGGACTGCGCGGACGTGTTGCCCGCCGCGTCGCGCGCCCGCACCGTGTAGCTGTAGGCCGTGTTGGAGGACAGCCCGCTGTCCGTGTAGCTCGTGGACGTGGGCGTCCCCACCTGCGTGCCATTGCGGAACACCAGGTAGCCCGTCACGCCGACGTTGTCCGTGGAAGCGCTCCAGCTCAGCGACACCGTCGTCGCGGACTTCGACGGAGCCGTCAGGCCCGTGGGCACCGACGGCGCCGAGGTGTCACTCACCGGCGCGCCCGCCGTGATGACGCCCGCGTTGAACGTGGATGTGCCGGTGGGGAACAGGTAGTTGCCGCCGTTGTTGTTGTCCCACGTCCCGCTGCCGTTGTTGAAGACAGCCTCCAGTTGCTGCACGGAGCCCAGGTTCACCGTGTACTTCGCGTAGCCCGTCACCTCCGCGTCCGGCATCAGCACGCCCGGCGCCGTCGTCCACGTGCCACCCGCGGGGCGGTAGTGGATGTACGGCGTGGCGAAGCCCTTCTTGTAATAGACCGTCGTCGTGTACCCCAGGCCGGTGGTGACGGAGAGCGCCGCGCTGGCCCCGGAGGTGTTCCCCGCCGCGTCGCGGGCCTTCACGGTGTAGCTGTACGTCGTGCTCGAGGACAGCCCCGTGTCCGTGTACGTCGTCGCCGTGGGCGCGGCCACCTGCGTGCCATTGCGGAACACGAGGTAATCACTCACGCCGTAGTTGTCCGTGGCGGCCGTCCAGCTCAGCACCACCGACGAGCTGGTGACACCCGATGCGGAGAGCCCAGAGGGCGCCGACGGCGCCGTGGTGTCCGGGGGCAGGGTGGTGACGGAGAGCGCGCTGCTCGCCGCGGAGGTGTTGCCCGCCGCGTCCCGCGCTCGCACGGTGTAGCTGTACGCCGTGCCCGCCGTGAGCCCGCTGTCCGTGTAGCTCGTCGTGGAAGGCGAGCCCACCTGCGTGCCATTGCGGAACACCTGGTAGCCCGTCACGCCGACGTTGTCCGTGGAGGCCGTCCACGTCAGCGTCACGGAGCGGTCCGTGCGCGTCGCCGCGAGCCCCGTGGGAACGGACGGCGCCGTCGTGTCCACGCGGAGGAACGGATAGGTGCCCGTCACCGGGCCGTTGACGTCCTCGATGTACTTGCCGCCCTCCTGCCGGTACTTCCCGGCGCCAACGTAGACGGATTGGATCTCGCTGCGCGTGACGTTGCCGCGCGAGTCGGTGGCCTCGATGTAGTAGTCGAGCACCTGGTCGCGGTAGGCGCCCAGATAAACGTAGTAGAGGTCGCCAATCTCCTGCGCGGCCACCTTCTGCATCACCGGCAGGTGCGCCGGCTGCCACGCCACGCCGTTCATCACCGGTCGCAATTCACGACGCTGGAGTGGATGGTCCACCCAGGCTCCCACGCGCGATGGGTCGATGCCAGGCACGCCCGCGGCCTTCAGCGCCGCCGGGTTGTAGACGCGAGGCGTGTTGTCCAGCGGGTCGATGCTCTTCGCTGTGTGCACGCGCACTCGCGCCTTGATGCTGGCGATGCCGCTCACGTCGAAGGCGTAGGTGTACAGCGCGAAGTTGTTGTCGAAGTGGTGCAGCGTCCACCCTTCGGACTTGTCCGTGTTGGGGCTGCCGGGGTTGTACGGCCAGCGCTGCACCCACCAGACGTCCGGGCCCGTACGGTCCTGCGCCAGCCGGTCCTGCACATACGGCTTGGAGAAGTAGAGCGACTGGTTGAAGGACAGCGTGGGCTTCACGTTGTCGTCCACGTTCTCGTCGTAGTAGCCGAAGCCGGAGTCCATGGCCGGCAGGAGGAAGTACCAGGCCAGCTCCGCGGGGTTCGCGCCGCCCGCCCAGTCATTCGCCGCGTCGCCCTTCACCGGGAAGGACATCATCCACGGGTTGAGCTGGTTGCCCGCGTGCGTGACTTGCGAATCCAGCGCCGTGGTGGGCTTCCAGTGGTTGGGGTGCGCGTCCAGCCAGACCTGCTCGGCCGTCTTCGCGTAGTTCATCGCGGCCTGGAGCAGCGCGAAGTTGCGCTCCAGGTAGTGCCAGCCGTGCTCCAGCGAGACCGTCATCCCTTCCTGCACGCCGCTCAGGTTCGTCTTGGGTGCCAGGTTGAGACCGGTGGCCGAGTTGAAGGCCGGGAACTGCCCCTTCCAGATGCCAAACGGCAGCCGCCAGTGGTGCCACTGCGGGTCGGATGAAGAGTCGCGCGTGTCCACCCACGAGCCGTCCTGCACGTGCACCACGTCCGTGGAGACGGGCGTGTTGTTGACCAGGTACTCGTCGATGCCCAGGCACTGCACGCCACCGCTGCAGGTGACGGAGCGGCCGTTGAGCCACGTGTCGAGCGACCCCGCGCGCCCGCCGGAGTTGTCGCCGTCATGCGCGAGCACGAAGAACTGCTTCTGGGACACCAGGCCCTCGAAGTTGCGCAGGCCCACCACGTCCACGGTGGCCTGTCCCTCCCAGCCCTCCAGCCAGGAGCCGTTCTGGTTGACGGGGATGCCCACGACGCGCGACTCGGCGCCCGTGGCCGGATCCACGTAGCGCACCCAGTGCGGCGTGGAGGCGAAGGGGTACTTGTTGCGGATGACCTGTTGCTCGTGCGCCATGCCCTCGCTCACCCAGGCGCCCACGGTGCTGGTGTTCTGGAGGTCCGCGCGGTTGGGCGGCGACACCAGCGTGTCGGAGCCCGGGTCGTTGAGGAACGGGTAGTCCTTCAGCGTGCGGGAGAAGTGGTTGTCCCCGATGACGGACCACTTCACGCCCAGCTTCGCCAGCGTGGGGATGAGCCGCTCGCTGAAGCCCAGCTCCGTGGGGAAGAAGCCCTTGGAGGCCGTGAAGCCGCTGCCCAGGAAGTACGACTGGGACAGCGTGGCGCTCTGGTGGATGAGGTCCTTGAGGAAGTAGTCCGGCCCCACCAGCGGCCCCATGGAGTGGTGGCCCGTGAAGTGGATGAGGTCCAACGAGCGGTTGCCCGCGGGCGTGCGCAGGTTGGCGTAGCGGTCCCTCCAGGTGGCGCCCCAGTTTGCGTTGTCGTAGCCGGACACGTTGCGGCGGGTGACCAGGTCGTTGACGTTGTTCACCACCGCGCCAGACATGGTGACGTGAACCTGTCCCGTGGAGGCATTGGCCTTCATGTCCGCGGCCACGTCCGGCGGCCAGTATTGATACGCGCCCACCTTCGCGTGGTGCGAGTAATACGTCACCAGGTCGTCGTGCGGCATGGGCGCGCCCGACGGCAGGAAATAGGTGTAGTTGGCCGGAGGTGACTGCTTTATCTGGATGACCTGCCCGTCATACGCGTAGCGGATGGGGCCGCCCACCGGCGTCGAGTTGTATTGGGTCAGGTCGTAGTACGCCCAGAAGTTGGGCATGTGATTGTGATACACGTGCGCGGCGGCGATTTGAGCCTGCGCCTGCTGCGCGTGTAACAGGATGACGGCGAACACCGCGAGCAAGGCCAGTTGCGGCTGTCTTTTCATGGGGCGTCCTCACCGGACGAGAGGGGCCGTCCGGTGGGCGCTGCTTACTGGCGTTTGACTCAAGATTTCCCATGTAAACTGGGAATGACAACCTGTAAATCGATACTGCATTGCGTCAGTCTTTCGTGGAAAGGCTGTCGTTGACAGAGGAGAAGCGGCCTCGGACAGTCGGGCGCGCCATGGCCACCTATCCCGCGTCAGCCCGTGAAGCCTTTGTCCAATTGCGTACGCTTTCGGAGGCGCTGGCCCGGCCGGAGGAGCGTGCGCGGGCGCTGGCGGAGCTGCGCGAGCTGGCGGAGCTGTCGCGCGACCAGCCAGAGGGCGCGCCGCTGCGGCTGGCGTCGGTGGTGGTGGCGGTGGGCGCGTCCCAGGAGCGGCTGGAGCTGTTGATTCCGCCGTCCATCTTCGCGCCCGAGGCGTGGGCGTTCACGTTCCTGGAGGGGCTCTTGAAGGTCCCTCTGGACGAGTACGCCGGCAAGCGGCTGGTGGAGGTGGGCTCGGGTTCCGGGTGGATCTGCATCGCGCTGGCGAAGTTCACGGGGCTCGCGCGCATCCGGGGGCTGGACCTGAACCCGCAGGCCCCGGCGGTGGGGCTGTGCAACGCGTGGCTCAACGGCGACGAAGCGCTGGTGTCGCGGCTGTCCTTTGGCGAGAGCGACCTGCTGCTCGGCCTGCCCCAGAAGCCGGAGTGGGACTTCATCGTCGGGTGCATCCCGCAGGTGCTGCGCAGTGACGAGCTGCCCGCGGAGCTGGCGCAGGCGGATGAGCAGGCGCTGTTGGACCTGTCCAACTACACCTCGTTGCAGAACGTCTATGAGGACCACTTCGGACTGGGGCTCATCGCGCGGCTGCTCAACGAGGCGCCGGAGCGGCTGCTGCCGGGGGGGCGGCTGCTCCTGAACCTCGCGGGGCGTCCGGGCCGCGCCATCATCGCGCGGATGTTCACCCGGCGAGGCTTCACCACTCGCATGCGCGTGGCCCGGCGGGTGATGCAGGCGGCGGACACGGACATCCGCCCGCTGGTGTCGCTGGAGCAGCGCACCGGGCGGGAGTTCGAGTTCTTCATGGAGGCCCACAGCCCGGAGCCCCTGCGCGCGGCGACGGCGCTGGGCTGGCTGCAGTCAGGCCACCCCATCTGGCACGAGGTGGCGGTGTGGGAGGCCCACCTGTCGCAGCCCCGGGAGACGCTGGCCCTGCGCGCCGCGCTGCGCTCGCTGGGCATCGCGGCGCTCCAGGAGGAGCTGGACCTGGGGGCGGCGTCCGCGGAGCAGCTGGGCTTCGTCACGGCGCTCGCGGAGCGGCTGTCCCAGGCGCCCTTCCTGCCCTACGCGCACGAGGCCGGCGACGCGTCCTTCCGCAGGCTGGTGGCCCGCTACCTGGACCGCCACTTCGGCTTGAGGCTGTCGGAGGACTCGGTGTTCGTCGCGCCGGAGCGGGAGCAGGCCGTCTATTCCTTCCTGCTCGCCACGTGCGACCCCGGGGACACGGTGCTGGTGTCGCGCAGCCTGCACCCGCTCTACGCGCGCGCCCTGGACAAGGCGGGCGTGCGCGCCACCGTGACGCACAACACGCTGGGGGAGATCCGCCGCCTGCTGAGCGCCTTCGACGTGAAGGCCGTGCTGCTGACGGTGGAGCCGGGCGAGCGCACCAACCTGGCGGTGCTGCGCGACATCGTGGCGGAGGCCGCGCGGCGGGGCATCTGGGTGGTGCTGGACGAGAGCGCCTTCTTCAACATCACCGGGGACGTGGAGCCGCGCACCCTCTTCGAGTTCCTCGCGCGGACGCAGCACGCGCCCAACCTGGTCATCCTGTACGGGCTCATCAAGAACGCGGTGTGGCCGGATCTGGAGCTGACGCTGCTGCTCCCCGTGCCAGAGTCGCTGCGCGCGGACCTGGAGGTGGCGGCGGAGGTGACGTACTCGCGCATCAGCGTGCTGGCGGAGTGGTTCTACGAGCGCACGTTCTCGGAGTTGCTCGCCTTCCGCATGGCCTTCGCGGAGCCGGAGCCGCCCTCGCCGCACCGGGTGCCGGAGGTGCCGCTGCCGCGCTCACAGCGCATCGCGAAGCTGTCGGAGCTGCCCGCGTTCGCACCGAAGTTCTTCCGCGAGGACGACCCGGAGCTCGTGCGCCTGGACTACGGCGAGAACGAGGGCCCGATGCCGCTGCCGCTGGTGGAGGGGCTCATCGCGGCGGGCGTCGCGCCGCGCGCGGACGGAGCGCAGACGGGGCTGGCGGAGGCCGTGGCGGCCTTCCTGTTGGAGACGCGAGGGGCCCGCTATGTCCCCGAGGACGTCGTGGTGGCGCCCGGCGTCTGGCCGCTCATGCACCACCTGGGCGTGGCGCTGCGCCAGCGGCTGGGGCGGATGCCGCGAGTGTTCCTGGTGACGCCTTGTTACGGCGTACTCGCGCCCACGTTCCTCGCGGCGGGGTGCGAGGTGGAGTCAGGCCCGCTGGGCACGCTGCTGTCACGCCGCGCGCGGGGGACGATGCCGGACGCGGTGGTGCTGTCGCAGCCGGCGAACCCCACGGGGCACTACCTGTCGCACGAGGAGTTGATGGCGCTGGCGACGTTCGTGGTGGAGCAGCGCTGCCTCTGGATCTCGGATGAAATCTTCGGCTTGGTGAACCTCACCAACCCCACGGCGGAGACGGTGCACAGCCCGGTGACGCTGGAGGGCGCGGTGCCCGGTATTGGCGCGCGGACGGTGCTGCTGGGAGGGCTGTCCAAGGAGTTCGCGGCTGGAGGCCTGCGGGTGGGCTGGGTGGCCACGAAGGACCGGGCGCTGGTGGCGGCGCTGCGCGACAGCGCTCCCGGCGTGCTGCACACGCCCACCGCGCGCGCGGCGGCGTACCTGTACGCGGCCCATGCGCGCGGACCGGATGGACAGTTGCTCTACGCCGCGCGGCACAAGGCGCTGAGAAACTACCTGGCGCGGATGCGGCGTGAGCTCGCGGAGAAGCGCGCGCTGGTGGCGGAGGCGCTGCCCGACGACGGCCGCGCGGAGGCCACGGAGGCGGGGGGCTTGTTCCTCGCGCCTCCGATGACGGCCTGGCTGGGACGTTCGGTGGATGGGGTGAAGCTCACGCCAGAGAACCTGCCGCGCATCGTCTACGAGCACACGCACGTGGTGCTCAACGGCGGCGCGTGGTGCGGCGACCCGGAGCGCGTGCGCGCGGTGTTCTCCATTCCCCGGGAGAAGTTGTTGAAGGCCCGCGACCGCCTGCGGACCTTCGGCCAGCGGCTGCGCTGACGGCGCTGCGCGGCGTCAAGTGATGACCCTGTCGGCCGGGGCGGAGCGATCCAAACCTGTCCGACAGGGCGCGGACCCCAGAGCGTTCCTCTACACTGCGCCGGCCCATGCTCCGCTCCCTCGCCGTCCTCCTCTGCTGTCTGCCTGTTGGTGCGCTCGCGGCCTCTGAGTCCTGGCTCGTGACGACCGACCTGTGGGGCAACCCCGCCTACCAGTTCCTCACACTGGAGCGCGACGGGAAGCGCCTCTCCGGTGAGCTTGATGGGGATGCGCTGAAGGGGGAGCGCACGGGCAACGCCGTCCGCTTCGTCGTCACGGACTCGCGCCAGCAGACCTATGTCTTCGATGGCAAGGTGAGTGGCGAATCGCTGCGCGGCACCGCGGACTACCCGGACAGCAACAACCCGAAGGCGCGGGCGTCCCATGCCTTCACTGCCCGGTTGCTTCCCTCGCGCCCCGCGGGTGCTCCTCGCGTGCATGACTTCACGCCCACCTCGTGGTCCAACGAGTTCACCGCGCACCGTGCTCCGGTGCTGACCGTCTGGCCGGGCGACACGGTGCGCACCTCGACGCTCGACTCTGGCGGCATGGACGCCAAAGGCGTCACCCGTGCGCTCTTCGGCAACCCGCAGACGGGCCCCTTCTTCATCGCCACCGCGAACCCGGGCGACACGCTGGCCATCCGCATCCGCCGCCTCGCGTTGAACCGCACGTTCGCGGACAGCCTGGATGGCATCGTGGGCCGCGCCCTCACGCCGGGCCTCGCCGCGAAGGCGACGGAGCTGGGCAAGCCCGTTCGCTGGAAGCTCGACCCCGAGCGCGGTGTCGCGACGCCGGAGAACCCGACGGAGCGCCTGAAGGCCTTCACCGTGCCGCTGCGGCCCATGCTGGGCGGCCTGGCAGTGGCGCCCGGTTTCGGCTCCGCGCCCCTGTCCACCGGCGACACGGGCCGCTACGGCGGCAACATGGACTTCAACGAGATCGTGGAGGGCAACACCGTCTACCTGCCCGTCGCGCAGCCTGGGGCGCTCCTGTTCCTGGGCGACGCGCACGCCGCGCAGGGCGACGGCGAGACGTCGCAGTACGCGCTGGAGACCTCCATGGACGTCGAGTTCACCGTGGAGGTCCTGCACGGCAAGCCGCCGCCCTCCACGCCTCGCGTCGAGTCCCCCACCCACCTGATGGCGCTGGGGCAGGGCGGTTCACTGGACGACGCCCTGCGCTCCGCGACGCAGGGCATGACGCAGTGGTTGGAGCAGGACTACGGGCTCACCCTGTCGGAGAGCGCGCAGGTGCTGGGCAGCTCCGTGCAGTACGTCGTCGCGAACCTCGCCGGACGCAGCGTGGGCGTCGCCGCGAAGCTGGACAAGGCGCGGCTCCAGGCCCTCCGTCCCCCGGTGAAGTGAGCTGTATTCCCGGGTGCGTCCAAGGCCCCGGAAAATGGGGCGGAAATGCCGTGTCGATTCCGCGGCCCCTCGTTCGACGTGGAGATGAACCCTCCCGGTCACCCGGGAGCACTTCTTCCATCGAACCGGGAGCCTCCCATGGCCAGCAAGATCGCAATCGCCGCCTTCGTCCTCGTCGTCGCGCTGGGCGCTTTCGTCGCCACCCGCCCGGACCACTTCCGCATCGAGCGCAACGCGCTCGTGGGCGCGCCCCCGGCCACCGTCTTCTCGCTGATCAATGACCTGCACCGGTTCGACACGTGGAACCCGTTCCGCTCCGCGCCGGCGCCCGGCGTGACCAAGACCTTCGACGGACCCAACGAAGGGCCGGGCGCCAGCTTCGCCTATGCCGGCGGCGAGAACGGGGATGGCCGCATGACCATCGTGGAGAGCCAGCCCGGCGAGCGCGTCGTCCTCAAGCTGGAGTTCTTCAAGCCGTTCGAAGCCACCAACCAGGCCACCTTCACGCTCACGCCGGAGAACGGCGGCACCCGCGTGAGCTGGGCGATGGAGGGCGAGAACACCCTGATGGGCAAGGCGATGTCGCTCGTCGTGAACATGGACACGATGCTCGGCAAGGAGTTCGAGCGGGGCCTCGCGAACCTGGACACCGTCGCGCGTGGCGTCACCCCGGCTCCCAGCGCGAGCGCCCAGTCCGACGCGGCGACGCCCGCCCCGGCGCTCTGAAGCGTCGAGCCTCAGTCCGCCAGCGCCCGGTAGGCGCCCTTGGAGAACTCCATGGCCAGGGCCTCGTCGTCGGGGCCCTGCGCCCGTCGCTGCATCAGGAGGATGGCCGTCAGGTCCTGCCGGGGATCGATGAAGAACATCGGGCCGTAACCGCCGCCCCAGCCGTAGCGTCCCGCGGTGGGCGAGACGCCATCCGGCTTCGTACACACGGCGCCGCCGAAGCCCCACCCGGACGCATCCCAGAAGCCAGGGAAGAAGGGCGAGGCGGCCTTCTGCTCCTCCGGAATCTGATCCGTCAGCATCTCCTGGACGCTCGCGGAGGACAGCAGGCGGGTGTGCCCGGACTGGCCTCCGCCCAGCAGCATCCGGCAGAAGGCGAGCAGGTCATCGGCCGTGGACACCAGCCCTCCCTGGCCTCCTCCCGAGGGAAACGCGGGCGGTCGTGACCAGAAGCTGTCCGCCGGTGTGTCCCATGCATCCAGACTCCCCGTGGCGTCGTCGCGCGCGTAGGCCGTCGTGAGCCGGTCGCGCTTCTCCGCGGGCACGGTGAACGCCGTGTCCTTCATGCCCAGCGGCACGAAGAGCCGCTCGCGCAGGAAGTCATCGAAGCGCATGCCCGAGGCCCGCGCGACCAGCACGCCCAGGACTTCGTAGCCGGTGTGATAGGCCCACCGCTCTCCCGGTTGATGCATGAGCGGCAGCGTGCCCAGCCGACGCATGAATTCGTCGGGCGGATCCGTGAGCGCCTGGAAGCCGGGCGACACCCGGGCTTCGCTCATGGCCCGCTGGATGGGATGGGTGCCGGGCCGCGCCATCACCGCGCCCAGGCCCCAACGCAGCGTGAGCAGGTCCCGCACGGTGATGGCGCGCTTCGCGGGAACGGTGTCGTCGAGCGGGCCGCCGGGAGTGCGCAGGACGCGGCGGTCCGCCAGCTCCGGCAGCCACGGGTCGACGGCGCCGTCGAGCGGGAGCTTCCCGTCCTCCACGAGCATCAGCGTGGCCACCGCCGTGATGGGCTTGGCCATGGACGCGAGCCGGAAGAGGCTGTCCCGCTGCATGGGTGGACCGGAGGGCACGAGGCCCTGTGTGCCCAGCACGTCGACGTGCACGGTGTCTCCGCGAGCGACGAGCGCGACGACGCCGGGGAGCTCACCGCGTTCGACGTGGCCGCGCAGGGCGGACGTCATGTCGGCGAGCCGTGTCGGGGAAAGCGCGGCGGAGCGTGGGTGCATGCCTTGAGTCTAAACCCTCGACGCCAGCCGCGAGCCCAGATGCGTGGGGACAGGCGGGCGCTTCAGCGCTTCGCGAGGATGAAGGCGGTGACGGAATAGCGCTGGTGGCCCCGGGCCTCGGACGTCCATTCGGTCACGCGGTGAGGGGCACCCCTCGCGCGGAAGATGAACACCGAGTTGAAGAGCGGCGGGACGCGCATCATGTCCGCGTCCACTTCGGGATGCCGGAAGGCGAGGACGCCGCCGAAGCGGTCCTCCCACGGGCGCGTGAAGTTGTAGACGACGGCGAGCCCTTCCTCGTCCGTGTCCCGGTGCTCCGGAAAGAACTCGCCCACCTCCATGCGCGACACCTGCACCTGCCGCGTCTCCAGGGGCTCGGGCCAGCCCACCAGAGCGGCGTGGAAGGCCGCGCCGTCCGCGCTCTGAAGCCACGCGCAGAAGTCCGTCAGGGCGGAGGGCACCTGTTGCTTCAATGGCGCGATGTGCAGCGGATAGGGCCCGTGGTGGTGGCGCACGAAGCGCGCGTCGCGCAGGGCCTGGTGCAGGGCCTCGGCGCGCTCGGGGAGGAGGGCGTCCCGGAGGCAGAGGTGCGGCACCCGTCCGCCTTCGATGAACTCCTGGCGGAGCGTGGCGTGCAGGGCTTCGGATACGGTGGCCAGGCGCGTCCACGCGGTCGCGGACGCCGGGAACACCTCCGGCTTCGGGGACGGGACGGGGCCGAAGATGCTTTCGGCGTAGTCCGTGATGAAGAACCCGCTCGGGCGCTCAGGCCTTGGAGACGAGGTAGCTGGCGAGCCGGGTGATGACTTTGCCGTCGCGCGGATCATCGAAGAAGGAGATGGCGGGAGTGGGGTTGAATTCAAGCGCCACGAAGGCGCCGTCGGGCGTGCGCCGCAGGTCCACCGCCGTGAAGACCATGCCCAGCGCTTTGGCGCCCTTGAGACACACCGCCCAGGCCTCCTTCGGCAGGCGGGCGGGCTTCACCCGGTGCAGGTTCTGCCTCGCGTCCACCACGCCGTCGGTGGGGATGTGGAAGGCGGACACGGGCTCGCCGTCGAGCACGTAGGCGCGGAACTCGTCGCCCTGGATCTGCTCCTGGAACAGCACCGGACAGTTGGCGAGCAGCTGGAGCCGCGCCTCGGTGAGGTCCGCCTCCTCCACCTTGCGCACCAGCGCGCCGCCGCTCAGGGGCTTGTAGATGACGGCCCCGTGGCGCGCGACGAACTCGCGCACCGCGTCCGGTGAGGCGGTGGCCAGGGTGCTGGGGACGGGAATGCGGTGGCGGCGCAACAGGGCCAGCTGCTGCAGCTTCAGATAGTGCAGCTCCACCGCCTCCAGCGGGTTGACGAACGAGCCGCCGCGCCGGTGGAGCGAACGCAGCACGGAGTGGAGGAACGACTGGCGCTCCCGCTCCGCCAGGTACTGCTCCTGCCAGCGCGGGAAGTTGCGCTCGGACAGGGCCTCGGCCTCGGGGACCGGGAGCGAGAGGCGCACGAGCTTGAGGTAGAACGAGCGCAGGTCACTGAGACACTCACCGTCCCAGTGCACGTCTCCGTCCTGCCAGCTCAACGCGGCGGAGTCCGGGACCCGGTCTGTCTCCAGGACGATGGCTCGCGCACGACGCCGCTCCACCGCTTCCGCGACGAAGCGGGTGGCGTCATCCGAGCGCGAGCCGATGACCACGACCTTCTTACGAGACGTCATGGGGTCCGTGACTTCGCCTGCCCGTCGTTCAGACCGGGCTGTCCATCTTGACCTTCAGGACGCCGCCATCCAGCGGCTTGAGGTCCGGGAGCTTCGAGCCACGCGTGGGGTCGTCCATCATGACCTTCACCCGGCCGCCATCCGGCGGAGTGAAGTCCGGCAGCTTCGAGCCACGGGTCGGGTCATCCATCATGACCTTCACCCGGCCGCCGTCCGGCGGAGTGAAGTCCGGCAGGTTCAGGCCACCGGTCGGATCATCCATCCGGACCTTCACCCGGCCGCCATCCGGCGGAGTGAAGTCCGGCAGGTTCAAGCCACCGGTCGGATCATCCATCCGGACCTTCACCCGGCCGCCATCCGGCGGAGCGAAGTCCGGCAGCTTCGAGCCGCGGGTGGGGTCGTCCATCATGACCTTCAACACGCCGCTGTCCTTCGGCGGCTTGAGGCCGACGCCGTCACCCACGAACTGATCCGCGAGCTCACGGGCCTTCGGGGTCAACTTGACCTTCTCGAAGACGTCGCGAACCTGGTGCTTCTGCTGGGGGCTCAGCTGGGCCGCGTCAGTGCCCTGGAGCGCCTTCTTGAGGGCCGGGGCGCCCACTGCCTTGCCATCCGTGCTGGCGGTCTTCAGGGCGGTCTGCAGCGACGAGACGAAGCCCGTGGGGGATTTGATCTGGGTCATAAAGATTCCTTTGAAAAGGTTATCGGCATGCCCAGGCAGGAGTTGCTTGATTCTCTGAGGATGAGAGTCCTGGTAGAGCAGGGGGCTGCCTGGCCGCCCGCAGTCTTCCCTCGGGGCGTGTGAGTCCCAACCCTTGAAGACAAGGGGAGGAGACACCATGGCGCACCGAGACGACGGACTGCTGGTGCGAGCGCTCGCGGAGTCCGTGAGGCCGCTCCAGGGGACGCGGGAGGATTTCGGGCCCCTGATGGACCTGGTGGGGAACGCGACGTGCGTGCTGATTGGCGAAGCGACCCACGGCACGCACGAGTTCTACCGGCTGCGCGCGCTCCTGACGCGGAGGCTCATCGAGGAGAGGGGCTTCAACGCCGTCGCGGTGGAGGCGGACTGGCCGGATGCGTACCGGATCAACCGCTACGTGCGGGCCATGGGCCACGACGCGGACGCGGTGGAGTCGCTCTCCGACTTCCAACGGTTCCCCGCGTGGATGTGGCGCAACGCGGACGTGCTGGACTTCGCGGGCTGGCTGCGGACGCACAACGACCGCCACTCCGCTCGGGAGAAGGTCGGGTTCTACGGGCTGGACCTCTACAGCCTCCACGCCTCCATGGGCGCGGTGCTGAAGTACCTGGACCGGGCGGATCCGGAGGCCGCGAAGCGCGCCCGGCACCGCTACGCGTGCTTCGAACATTTCGGCGAGGACCCGAAGGACTACGGCCACGCGACGTCGCTGGGCCTGTCGCCGGACTGCGAGCGGCAGGTCGTCGACCAGCTCCGCGAGCTGCAACGGGAGCGCGAGGCCCTGCTGCGCCGGGACGGGTTCATCGCGGAGGACGCGCAGTTCGAAGCGGAGCAGAACGCCCGGGTCGTCCAGAACGCGGAGGAGTACTACCGGTCCATGTTCCATGGGCGCATCTCGTCCTGGAACCTGCGCGACACGCACATGGCGGACACGCTGGATGCGCTGATGGGCTTCCTGAAGCGGAGGCTGGGGGCCGCGCGGGTCGTGGTCTGGGCCCACAACTCGCACGTCGGCGATGCGCGCGCGACAGAGATGGGGGAGGCGGGCGAGGTGAACCTGGGACAGCTGACGCGCCAGCGGCACCCGAAAGTCACGCGGCTCATCGGCTTCAGCACGTACCGGGGCACCGTCACCGCGGCCACCAACTGGAGTGGGACCGCTGAGCGCAAGCAGGTCCGCCACGGACTGGCGGGCAGCTGCGAGTCCCTCTTCCATCAGGTCGGCCTGCCAGGCTTCCTGCTGGACCTCCGCGAACTGGGAGAGGCCGCCGGAGCACTCCGCGAGCGGCGCCTGCAACGGGCCATCGGCGTCATCTACCGGCCCGAAACGGAGCGCAGGAGCCACTACTTCCACACGCGGCTGCCGGAGCAGTTCGACGCGATGCTGCACATCGATGAGACGCGTGCGCTCGAACCGCTGGAGCGCACCGCCGGATGGGAGCGCGGTGAAGCGCCGGAGACCTATCCGACGGGCCTGTAGCCGCCACGGGCTCAGGGGGCCTTGGAGGGGCGGTGATACAACTTGCGCAGCTCCTCCTTGGCCTCCTGGATGGCCCGCCTGCGGGATGCAGGGAGGTTCCGGCCCGCGCGGTTGCCGTAGAACGAAAGCATCGACATGGCCGACTGGAAAGGCGACGCCTTGCGCCGGTGGCTCTGCTCGGCGGAGCGTTTCACCGAGCGGGCGATCTCCTTCGGTGAGCGCTTGAAGACCTGTTCCTCCAGCGTCATCGCGTCGCTGTGCTCCGTCACCTCGCGGGACCAGTAGCGCCGCTTCGCCGCGGGTCGCTTCGCGGTGGGCCGCTTCGCCGTGCCGCGAGAGGCGGTTGCCATGCGCTTGCGGGAAGGGGCGGGGCCATGCGGCTTCTTTGTCGTACCGGGCATCGTGTCTACCCCCGGGCCCGGCTGGTCGCCTTGCGGGTGGCCGCCGCCTTGCGAGCGGACGCCTTGCGGGCGGTGGTCGTGCGCTTACGTGAGGCGTTCTTCGCCTGGGCGGACAGGGCCTGCTTGGACGCCGCCTGACGGCCCTCCCGCTTGAGCGCGCCCTGCGTGGCCTTGCTCCGTTTCTTCGACGGTGCCCGAGGCTTGCGCTCCTGCTGACCCACCTCCAGGTCCTGCTTCGCCGAACGCCGTGTGCGCGCGGTGGCCTGCTCCTTCGTGGGTGGTTTCAGCGGTACGCCCGCGCGTCGCGCCTTCGACAGGCCAATCGCGATGGCCTGCTTCGAAGAGCGTGCGCCGTGCGCGCCTTCGCGGATGTGCTCCAGTTCCTCATGCACGAACTCACCCGCCGCGGTGCTGGCGCTCTTGCCTTCGCGCAGGTCCTTCTTCGCTCGTTCAACGGTCGCCTTGTCGGGCATGACTTCCTCCCATTCGGGTTACGGTCCTGGCCCAAAGGTGCGGACGCTCCGCGCCCAGGCAAGCCGTGTCCCGTATCCGGAGGGAGCCCCATGAGGTGGTGGTGCCTCGCGCTGTTGCTTGCTTCCTGTTCGGCGCACCGCTCCTCCGGTGGCGGCGCGCCGGACGATGCGAACGCGCGGGACCTGCGCGCCCGCGTCCACGAGGCCCGGGGCGAAGCCGCCACCGAGTCCCGGCAGTGGAGCGTGGCGGCGGCGTCGTTCGCGCTCGCTCGGGCCTCGCGGGATTCGCTCGCCGCGCAGTGGGGACAGGGACAGGCGGTGGACCACGCCTCCACGCTGCGCTGGTCGAAGCGCATCCAGGGTTCGGTGCTCGCCCTGGCGTTCACGCCAGACGGCCGCGTGCTGGCGTCCGGGCATTACGACTCTGTCGTCCGGCTCTGGGACGTGGAGCGCGGCGAGCTGCTGGCGGAGCTCAAGGGCCACACGGCCGAGGTCCACGCCGTCGCCTTCTCGCCGGACGGCCGCTGGCTGGCTTCCGCGGGAAGGCCCGGCGAGCTCCGGGTCTGGGATTGGCGCCAGGGCAGGCCGCACGCGGTGATTCCCGGCAACACCGACGTCGTGCTCGGGCTGGCGTTCTCGCCCGACGGCAGGCGGCTGGCCTCCGGTGGTCTGGACAAGGCGGTCCGCGTCTGGGCCTTCGAGACAGGCGCCGAGCAGCTGCGCTTCGAGCACGACGACAACGTCATCGCCGTCGCCTTCTCGCCGGATGGCAGGCGGCTGCTGTCCACGAGCGCGGACCGGAGCGCGCGGGTCTGGGACCTGGAGTCGCGCAAGGAGGTCCTCCGCCTCGTGGGTCACGGGGAGAAGGTGGAAGCGGGCGCGTTCTCCTCGGACGGACAGCGCATCATGACGGCGGCGGGCGACCGGGCCGTGCGCTTCTGGGACGCCCGCTCGGGGCAGCTCACCGACGTGTTTCGCAACTCCGGCGACGTCTCCGTGGCCGCAATCGACGCCGGATTCCAGCTCCTGGTCCAGGGCGGATGGGACGGGCGCGTGCAACTCCTCGACGGCCATGGGGGCGCGCTGCTGGAGCGGATGGATGCGCATCACGCCGCCGTGATGAGCGTGGCCTTGTCACCGGACGGGCGCACGTTTGCTTCGGGCGGGATGGACGGCGTCCTCGGCGTGTGGCGCAGGCCGGAGGTCCCCGCGCAGGTGCTGCTTCGTGGACCCGGTGTCTGGGTGGAGGCGCTCGCGTTCTCCCAGGAGCGCGAGTTGATGACAGGCGGTGAGGATGGCTGGCGGCGGTGGCGCATCGCGGAGGGAAGAGAACTCCATCCGGAAGTGGGAGGAGCGGAGTCCGCGGTGTCCCTGGCGGTGAGCCCGGACCGCGAGCGCATCGCGGTGGGAACGCTGAAGGGGAGGGTACTCGTACTGGACGCGCGTTCGGGGCGGGTGCTGCTGGAGTTGCCCGCGGCGAACGGCTCCGTGCGCGCGGTGGCCTTCAGCCCGGATGGGGCGCTCCTCGCGGTGGCGGGAGATCCGGACATCCAACTCTGGTCCGTGGCCGACAGCAGGCCCGTGGGGCTGCTCCAGGGACACACCGGCAAGGTGTGGGCGCTGGCCTTCGACAGCTCGGGGCGCAGGCTCGCGTCAGGCAGTGCGGACAAGACGGTGCGGACATGGGATGTGGAGCGGCGTCAGCCCCTCTTGCGGCTCGACATGGGCGAGCCCGTGCGCGCCGTGGTCTTCACCTCATCCGAGCCCCACCTGGTGACGGCGGGGATGCGGCAGCCCCTCCGCGTCTGGGACGTGACGGAGGGCCGGCTGTTGAAGACGATGGACGCGAAGACCGTGGGTGTGCTCGCCCTGGCTGTGTCACCGGATGGCCGCTTCCTGGCTTCGTCGGGCGTGGAGGCAGGGGTGAAGGTCTGGGGGCTGCACTCCGGCGAACAGCTGGGGACGTTCACGGGTCAGCAGGGCTTCGTGGCGGCCCTGGCCTTCTCCCCGGACGGCGCGCTCCTCGTCTCCGCGGCCTCCGACCGGACGCTCCAACTGAACCGGTTCGACTCCATCGTCCATCCATCCCCGGCGGGAGCAGGCATCGACGAACTCCTGCGTCACTACGGGCTCGTCTGGGACGAGGCGCGGTTCCTGCTCACACCAGCCGCAGGAAGCGATTGAGGTCGCGGAACAACCAGAGGGGATTGCCGTACCACACGGCCATCTCCAGCACCCCCGCCCAGACGACGAGCCCCAGCCGCACCGCCGTGGGCCAGCGAGGAGCGCGCAGCACACCCACGCACAAAGGCACCAGCATCAGCGCGGACGCATGCCACCAATGGCGCGTGTCGATGACCGCGAGCAGCACGCCCAACCCCACCGACGCGGTCACCAGCCCGTCCGACCCGCGCCAGGAGAGCGCCAGCACCGCCGCGCTCAAGCCCAGCACCAGGGCCACCGTGCCGGGCTCACCCAGGATGGAAGGCGTCGCCGCATCCGTCTGGGCGGCCAGCGGCGCCATCCACAGGAACGTGCGCACGCAGAGGACCCCCGCCGCCGACACCCCGAGCAGCGTGCCCCACGGCCACTGACGCACCGGCCGCCCATGCACCACGCGCCACAGCGCCACCACACCCACGGCGACGAGGACGAGCGCCCGGTAGTGCAACAGCGCCGCGAGCGCCAGCCAGCGCAACGCGACCACCGGCCGGTCCTTCGCGAGCGCCGCCAGCGCCAGCACCCCGCACACGAGCCACGCGCCGTCGTACTGGCCATAAAGCGCCAGCCGCATCAGCACCAACCAGCAGAGGAACCCCACCGCCCAGCGGCCACCCGCCGGAAGCCCATCCAGGAGCCGCAGCGCCGCGTAGAGCGCCACATGCGCGAAGGCCAGCAGGTACAGCAGGCACACCTGCCCGAAGGCCTGGGGCGACATGGGCACCCACTCGCCCACGAGCGCCAGGGGCAGGAAGAGCACCAGCGCGCCGGGCGGATAGACGTACGGCACCTCCAGCCACTGGTCGATGGCCTGGGGGTAGGGGACGCCTTCGCGAAGCTCGCCCAGCGGCGCGGTGTAGAGCGCCTGGAGCCCGCGATGCAGTCCCACCCAGACCACGTACGGATGGCGCACGTGGTCCGTGTATCCCTCCTTCAGCGTCCCCCGTGACGTCACCCCGGACAGGGGGACGGCGGAGAGCACGAGGAGCGACAGCAGCGTGAGCAGTCCCCACCGCGCGGCGGGATGCCGGACGAGGATGCCGGGACCTTCCATGACGTCAGGTGCTGGAGGGCGCCACGCGCGCGCGCAGGTCCTGCTTGAGGCCCAGCGAGAAGAGCACCAGGGTGAGCAGGTACACGGGCTCGATGAAGAACAGCTGCGGACCGCCCAGGGACAGGCCGTGGGTCTTCTTCTCGAAGACGACGTGCGCGCCCACCACCATCGCGAAGCGGAACACCATCACGCCCACCGCGATGCCCGTGGCCGTTCCCGTGGGAAGCCCCGCCACCGCTTCCGCGGCGAGGAGCGTGGGCACCAGCGGCAGGGCCATCAGCAGGCCGGCGGTCCACTCCAGCGTCATGGCGTACACGGTCACCGCGGCCACCAGCAGATGCGCGGCGGTGACGGGCGTGCCGGGGATGCGCACCCAGCACAACGGCACCAGCAGGGCGAACGTGAAGAGATAGGCCCCCACGAAGTGCACGGCGCGGCTGACGCCGTTCTCGTGCAGGGGCATCCAGACGCGCATCTTGTCGGCGAAGCTCATGGATCCCCACCGTAGGCCATCCTCGCCCCGGTTGCCTCACCCGTGGAGGGGCGCGGTCGCCGCGCACCCCGGGGCGCAAGAATAATGTTTCACCGGGACGTACCTGTGGAGCAGCCGCGTTTCCGCTGCTGCCCACACCCCGAAGGTACCTCCCCGATGAAACAACTCCTGTCGCAAGACATCGTGCGCCGCGCGTTCCGTCACGCCGGCTTCAAGGTCGCCGCCGTCGCCACGGTGGGCGTGGCGCTCACCAGCGCCATCAGCTTCGCGTCCGTGTCCGCGCGTACGCCGACCCATGACTTCACGCAGGCGGACGTGGACGCCATCGTCGCGCAGATCCGTCAGGTGCCGACGGACACGTTCTACATCCGGCTGCCCACGTTCTCGCCCCGGGGCGGGGTCAACGGGTCGCGCCTCTACGGCACGCTGCCCCTCGCCTATGTGCGGCGGATGGCGAGCGTCCAGCACGTCGCCCTCGATGAGCAGTCGAACATCATGGGCCTGGTGATGGATCCGAACACCGAGGCCGGGATGGCCTCGGGCGAGAAGTCGAGGCGCGTGGCCCTGGCCATCGACGCCGTCCTCGCGGACGTCACCCCCGCCTCCTACCAGTTCCTCAGGTAGCCATGAGAACCGTCCCATCGCGGCCCGAGGGGGATGAACGCCAGGCGGCCCTCTGGGCGTGCGTCGCCGTAGTGCATCTGGCCGCGGTGGGCGCCTTCCTCTGGACGCGCCTGGCCCATGCGGACTCGGACGGCGCGTTCGACCGAGGCGTCCGGACCTACCAGAGCCTGTCCGGCGTCATCAGCGACTACCGCTTCTTCGCTCCCGCGGTGGCCAGCGACTCGCGGACCGGCTTCTTCGTCGAACAGAGCGACGGAAGCTCGCTGTTCGAACCCCTGACCTCCGACGAGGTGGAGGTGGCGCGCCGCTACCGCTGCATCGTCGCCTCCGGTCTGCGCGCCAACCGCAAGACGCAGGACGTGCTGGCGCAGTCCTGGGCGGCGGTGATGCTGGGCGTCCATCCGGAGGCCTCCCAGGTCACCGTCGTCACCCAGTCCTACCAGCTTCCTTCCATGGAGGCCTGGGCCGCCGGGAAGCGGCCGGAATGGGCCATCCACTACACCGGGACCTTCGGCCGCCTTGACGCTCCGAAGTCCGAGGCCTCGCCATGAACCGTCTCCAGACCCACGTGCGGCGCTTCTGGTTGGAGCCCGCTTCCTCCGACGGACTGGCCTTCCTGCGCATCGCCGTCGCGGCCATCTCCCTCACGCAGCTCGCCATCCTCTGGCCGCACCTGCCGGAGCTGTACGGCAACTTCGGCCTCGTCCAGTGGGTCATCACCGATGTGGGCGCGGGCGACTGGGCGCCCAGCCTGGGGTGGCTGGGGCGGCTCCTGGCGCCACTGGGCATCAGCACGATGGCCACGATGTACGCCGTGTTCGTCCTCTACGCGGTGGGGCTGGTGGGCCTGCTCGTGGGCTACCGCACGCGCGCCTTCGCGGTGCTCGCCTGGTTCACGCATGGCCTGACGTCCGCGAACGCGTACCTGTCGCTCTACGGCGTGGACACCATCCTCCACGTACTCTTCTTCTATCTGGTGTTCATGCCGTCCGCGGGCCGCTGGTCGCTGGATGCGCGAGCGGGCCGCGTCTCCACCGGTCCGTCGTCCGCAGCCCGCGTGGCGCTGCGCACGCTCCAGGTCCACCTGTGCTTCATCTACCTGGACACCGGCCTGGCCAAGGCGCAGGGCGTGCAGTGGTGGACCGGCGAAGCCATCTGGCGCGCGCTGATGCAGCCGCAGTTCCAGGCGTTCGACTTCTCCTGGCTCGCGGCGTACCCGCTGCTTGCGAAGGTGGCCTGCTGGGGCACGCTGCTCATCGAGGTGGGCTACGCGGGGATGATCTGGGTGCCCCGGCTGCGGCGGCACTGGCTGGTGGCCACGCTGCTGTTGCACGCGGGCATCGCCGTGTGCCTGCGGCTGTGGCTCTTCTCCCTGACGATGATGGCCTTCAACCTGGCCGCCTTCGCCTGGACGTGGCTGGCTTCAGAGGCCCCCGTGGAGAACGAGGCGGCGGATCAAGCGGAGGCGTTCAGCGCCGCGTTGCTTCCCTCACACGCGGCCTTCGCCAACCGCGAGCCCACCTCGATGTAGCCGGGGTGGTGCACGTAGTCCGGAAGCGTGTCCTCCGACGTGCGCTCGTGGCGCATGTTGAGCGGATAGAGCCCTTTCGAAACCAGCGCCAGCCGCTGCGTCCGCCAGGACAGCCCCGCCTCTTCCATGACGCGCGCGAAGTCCGACATCCGCTGGACCCGGTCCGCCTGCTCCAGAATGCCCGGGCGCATCGCCTTCGTGTAGCCGGACCGGGGCTTGTAGTCCTTGCGCAGCTGATGCAGTTGCGCCCTGCGCCGCTCGGCGAGCAGTTCCTGGAAGCGCGGCTCGGTGGCCGTGAGCTGCTCCAGGACTTCGCGCCCCATCTTCTCGTAGAAGACGGCGGTTGAATCGTCGTGCCGGACCTTGCCCTCCAGGAACCGCACGTAGCCGCGCGTCGCCTCCAGCAGCTCGCGCTCCGCCGCGTCCACGGTCGGAACGGCCACCCGCCGGGGGATGTCCACCGGCACGAAGAACTCCCTCGTGCCCATGGGGCCGCTCTCGTAGCGGTACGCGTACCCGGTCTCCCGGTCCCCGAAGACGAGGACGAAGTCCGGCAACCGGGGCAGGGGAGGAGGGGGCGTGGTGAGGATCCAATCCTCGGGGTCGCTGTCCGTGAGCACCCGCAGCGCGACGAGCCCCCGCGCCTTCATCCCGTCCAACCAGGCGTAGAAGGACGGCTCGAAGCCCCCGTCCGGCAGCGCGAAGCCCTCGAAGGTGTCGGGCCCCCGCACGAGGGCCGCGCCTCCAGGATCGTCAATCACCTGCGCCCGCAGGTCGCGTCCCCGCAACCGCGCGTTGCCGACGATGGCGAGCTGCGAAACGTAGTCGTAACGCGGCAGGGTCATGGTGTCGCGGAGGTCAGCTCCGGGAAGCCTTGAGCACCTTCGCGGCGAGGCCCGCGTCCGTCACGCGGTCGTACTTGAAGGGCTGTCCGGGCACCGCCTGATAGCGGTAGACCGTGAAGGGGCCCTTGTCCTCGCTGGCGTGCTCCGGCACGAGTACCGCGAAGCTCTCATTGCCCACGCCCACCATGTCGATGCAGCGCAGGCGCTCCAGCTTCCCGGCCGGGTCGCGCAGGTTGTAGACGTCGTCGACGCCGAAGCCGGCGACGCCCTCGACCTCGGGCTCCTTGGGAAGGTGCTTGCGCAGCACGCCCAGCACCTGCTCCAGGTACTGACGGGCCGCCGCGGGGGTCGCCGGCAGCTCCTGGCGCTTCGCCTCGTCACGGGCCAACGACACCAGCGTCGAAGAGGGCAGGCGCGTGTCGGCGAGGACGGCCTCCAGCCCTTCGATGCCCGTGTACAGGGGAATGCTGTTGAAGCCCAGCGCGTGCCGGACCTGGTCCTCCACGTCGGCCAGGGTCGAGTTGGGCGCGCAGTAGGTGCTCAAGAAGGTGCGCGCCTTCTCCAGCGGAGGCGCGTTCTTGAGGGCTTCCATGCGCGCCTTGAGCTCTTCGAAGCGCGCGCTTGTCTTGGGGTCGGCGGTCATCGGAAGGGGGCCTCAGGGACCAGGGAAGGCGGTCAATACCATCACCTGCGGCGGGGTGCCGTCGATGAGGCGCAGCCGGACGTTGTAGCTGCCCGCGTTCGCGGGAACGGCGGTGCGGGTGCCCGCCGATTCCACGGCCGTGAAGCCGTTGCCCACCGTCGTGCCGGGAGTCACGGGGATGTTGAGGTGGTCGCTGTGGCCGTACAGGGCCAGGTCCGTCTTGATGGTGTCCCAGTTGTCCGCCACGTACTTGTTGAGGGTGGAGTCCATGGTCGCGTCGCTGGACCACTGGAACGAGTTGTTCTCCACCGAGCCCCATCCGGCGCCGTCGGTGACGCGGCTCTCGAGGGTGCGGGCCCCCGGGGGCGCGTCCGCGATGTTCGTGGGCAGCGACGCGCCGTGCCGGTCGATGGTGTGCGCGTTGTGGGCCGAGCCGTGCGCCGCGTCGTTGGCGGCCACGTTGAGCGTGGGGCCGTTCGGGAAGGCCTCGGCCAGCTGCTGCTCGCGGATGACGCCCCGGCGCAGAATCTCCGTCTGGGCCCGCTCCGCGCGCAGCTTGGCCAGCTGCTGCGACTCGATGGGGACCTTGTTCCCCGCCGAATCCACCTGCGTGAAGACGGCCGGGTTCGCGTCCCGGTTGAGCTCGGCCTGGGTCCGGGTCTTCGGGTCGTAGGTGCGCTCCGAGTAGACGCGGCGCCCCTCGGCCTGGCGGGCCTTGAACTGCTGCGCCGTCTCCGTCGCGGGATTGCGCGGGCCGTTGATGGCCGTGTTCTCCGCGGCCGTCATGGGCACCTGCGGGGGCGGAGTCACCTGGCCCACGGTGTTCACCGACGTGCCCACGCCCGCCCAGTCCGGCGTCGTGGCGCCCGGCGTGCCGTGCATGGCCACGGAGCCCGTGCCCGGCGCCAGCGAGTCCAGCCGCTTGGCGTGGAACTCGATCTGGAACTCCACGTTGGCGATGTCGCGCTGGAGCGCCGCGCGCTCGGCGACGGTGGCCGCGGTGGGCTTGCCGCTCATGCCCGCGATGCTGTCGTCGATTCGCTTCTGCGCCGCCTCCAGGCCGCCCAGGATGTTCTTGAGCTTCTGCACCTCCATCTTGGACTCGAAGCCCTGCGTGCCGTAGCCCGGCGTCTTGGTGAGGGCCTGCTGGACGCGGTCCTTGAGCTGGCGGATCTGCCCGGTGGGCCCCTCGTACTTCTGGAGCAGGCGGGCCGTCTCCTGGTGCGCGGCGATGTCCGCGGGCGTGGCGTGCGGCCCCGCTTCAATCCGCACCTGGCCGTTGTCGTAGCGCACCTTGGTGGTGTTGCCCGGCAGGTCCGGGTTGTGAATCACCGGGATTTCACGCGGCTTGAGCATGTCCGCGCCCTTGGCCAGGCCGCCGCTCACCACGCCGCCGGTCACCGCGCCCACGGTGCCGTCCGTCACCGCGCGGGTCGTCACGCGGCCCAGGCCCGTGAGCGCGCCGTCCTTCCACGTCTCGGACTGGGTGGCCGCGTCCATGGCACCACCGGCCGCGCCGCCGTAGGCACCTTCCTTGATGCCCTGCTTGATGGCGGTGCGCACGGTGCCCTCCGCGGTCTCCCGCACGGTCGTGCGGACCGCGGCCTCCGTGGCCTGGGTGGCCGCCACGCGCGTGCCGCCCGTGGCGAGGGAAGCGCCCTTGCCGATGGGGATCACCGCCGTGCCGCCCTCCACGGCGCCAATGAGCGCCTGGCGGCTCAGGTCCTGCGCCCCGGCGGCGTTGCCCTGGATGGCGGCGTACGTCGCGGCGCGCGTGGTGGCGCCCACCGCCGCGTACCCGGCGATGGCCAGGGGCGTGGCCGCGCCGCCCGTCGCGACGACGGCCACGGTGGTCGCGGCGACGACGGCCACGGTGGCCGTGGTTTCCGCCAGCGAGTCCTTGGCGGACTGGAGCGCCTTCACGTCCTCCGTGGCGTAGCCCGTCAGCGTGTTCGCGCGCTGGGTGTCACCCGTCGCGATGGCCTGGTCGGCGCGGTCCAGGTTGCGGTTGAGGATGTCGTTGTCCGACTCGCCCTTGGTGAGGTGCTGGATGCCGTCCAGCAGGTCCACGCCGAAGCCGGACTCGT
The DNA here is from genome assembly GCF_003986945.1 of Corallococcus sp. AB018. Taxonomy (NCBI): domain Bacteria; kingdom Pseudomonadati; phylum Myxococcota; class Myxococcia; order Myxococcales; family Myxococcaceae; genus Corallococcus; species Corallococcus sp. AB018. The sequence continues at coordinate 107,979 of NZ_RAWR01000002.1, forward strand.
TGGTCTGGACCTCGCGCAGCCGCCGCGCGCGCTCCTGCGCGGCGTTGGGGTCGTTGGGGTCGATGGCGCCCAGGTCGTAGTCCTGCTTGAGCAGCTCCAGCTCGTCGCGGCCGTCCAGCTCGCTGTCCAGCTCCGCGCGCAGGTCCTTGCCGTACTTCTGCTGGTACGCGGCGGCGATGGTGTCCAGCTGTGCCTTGGACTTGCCGCCCAGCTCGGAGCGGATGGCGTCCTCGTCCGTGCCCATGCCGTCCATGGCCAGGAACAGCCGCTCCGCGGAGGCCTCCGCCTGCCCCTTCGCGTCGTCCGCGGCGGGCGGGTTGAGCATGCGCAGCGTGACGTCCCGGTCGCCGCCGTCCCACTTCTGAATCTGGGAGTCCAGCGACTGGCCCGTCTGCTTCTGGTACTCGGCCTTGATGGCGTTGATCTGATCCGGCGTCTTCCCCTGGAGGATGTCGCGCACGCCGCTCTCGTCCGCGCCGAAGAAGCCGCCCAGGGCCTCGCGCAGCCGGGCCGCGTCCGCCTGGGCCGGGTTGTCCTGCATCAGGCCGACGGCGCGGTCGTACTCCTCGGTGGACAGCTCGTCCTTGAGCTTCGCCTTCAGGCCCTCGTCCTGGGAGAGGATGGCGCGCTGCTCCGGCGTGGCCCGCTCCAGGCGCTCGAAGATGCGGCCCTCGTCGGTGCCCCAGCCGGCCATGTCCTCTTCCAGGCCGGCCTTGAGCGCCTGGGTCTCCAGCGCGGTGGCCTCCGCGGGCGTGGAGGCCTGGCCCGCGTTGAGCATGCTCCGGGCGCGCTCCAGCTGCGCGCCGTCCATCTCCCGGCCCATGCGGGCCAGCAGGACGTCCTCGGGCTTCTGGCCCGCCGGGGTGCCGCCGTTCATGTCCGCGTACTGCTGCGCGATGGCGTGGCGCTCCGCGGGGGAGCGCTTCTCCAGGATCTTCAGCATGTCCTCGTTGGAGCCGAAGAGGCCGTCCATCTCGGACTGGAGGTTGACCGCGTCGCTCTTCGCGCCGTTGCCCTGGAGCAGGCCCTCCGCGCGCTGCAGGTCGGAGCCACCCAGCTCGTCCCGGATCTTCTCATCCAGGTTCTTGCCGTAGTGGTCCTGGTAGCTTTGGCGGATCATCGCGACCTGCTCGGGCGTCTTGCCCTCGAGCGTCTGGAAGATCTTGTCCTCGTCGGTGCCCCACCCGGTGAGTCCGCCGTCCATGGCCTCGCGCAGGGCGCTGGCGTCCTTGTCCGCCTGGGCCTGCGTGTACGCAGGGGCGGCCGGAGCGGGAGCGGGAGCCGGGGCCTGCGGGGCGGGCGCGGGCGGGCCGGCGACGGTGCTGCGCGTCGTCGCGACGTTCGCGGGCGTGGTGGGCGTCCCCAGCGAGGG
>NZ_RAWR01000300.1:0-9843 GCF_003986945.1 Corallococcus sp. AB018
TCGTCTTGCCGCGCGCATCCCCCCCAAAGAAGCCCGGCATCAACATCAGCCCCGGCCCGCCCTCGCGCAACGTCGCGAACCTCGCGCGAATCTCCTCCACCCGGGGCGTCGCCTGCAGCGGGTCTCCCGAACACACCAGCGCCTGCCTCGGGTCCACGCTCACGGGCTCCAGGCCCCGTGCCTCCAGCAGCGCCGCGAGCAGCAGACACGACGCCCGCTCCCCCAGCCCCGACAGGTGCGCCAGCACCGATGGCGAGCACTCCCGCAGCAACCCCACGCCCTGCAGCAGCCCTCGCAGCTCGACGCCAAGCGCCACCAGCCCCTCCGCCAGGGGCCGCGTCTGCGCGGGCTTCAGGTCCACGCTCAGCACCTTCGCGATGGCGGAGTGCGTGTCGTCGAACCGGGCGCAGGCCTCCTGCACGGACTCGCCCTCCTGCGCCACCTTCGCCGCCTCCACCAAGAGATTCGTGATGCCCGACACCGCGGACGCCACCACCATCACCCGCTCGGCCTTGCGCGCCTCCTCCACCAGCGCCACCACTCCGCGTATCCGTTCCGCATCTCCGACACTGGTGCCACCGAATTTCATCACGCGCATGACACGGACTCCTTCCGGAACGACGGGACTCGGTGGCTGGGGCGGCACATCGGAAGCGGCGTCATGCGGGTCCTCGGGGGTGACGACTGGCAGATGGGGCAACGAAAAAGCCCCGCGCTCGGGAGGAGCGCGGGGCCGGGTTCGGAAGGAGGGACCTTCAGGAGGTCCACTTCGGAAGTCAGGCGGTCCGCGCTCCGCGAGGAGTCAGGCCGGTGCGAGTGCAAGTCTCGGTCATCACGGTCTGGACGCGCGCGCCCACGGAGGACGTCGTCCCCTCGTGCCGCTGGCTGTTCCCGCTGCGTCCAACCATGGAGTCTCCATCCTAGCCGCTTCCGCGCTCCAAGGTCAGGGGGCAGGCAACCAATCCCCCGCTCCACGGTCCCCACCGTGGTGCATGCGGCCAGGGCTGCCGACATTGAGCGTGTGTGAGCTGTCCCACCCCCTTCAGGAGCAACCCATGGCCACCCGCAAGAAGAGCGACACCGCCCACAAACCCGGCTTCGCCAAGGACCGCGTGGAGCGGGGGCTGGAGGCGGACGACACCAAGCCCCTGTACGCGGACGACGCCAAGCACTCCACCGAGGAGCAGAAGTTCGCCTTCGACAGCGACGCCCCCGTCGGCGGGGATCGCAACAACCCCCAGAGCGTCCTCGATGACGTCGACGACGAGGAGCGCGAGGAGCGCGGCCGCCTCAGGGCCGAAGCCCGCCAGGAAGAGAACGAGCCCACCCGGGAATGAAAAAAACCGGGGCCCCGACACCCACGTCGGGACCCCGGCTTCAACATCTCGAAGTGAAGCGCTGCGCTACTTGGACGCCGGCGTCTCTTCCAGCGTGAGCTTGCCCAGGTTGAGCGGCGTCACCTGCTCCTGGATGACCAGCGGGTCGCCCACGAGCACCACCTGCATGTTGGCCGGGTCCAGGTAGGACTCGGCCACGCGCTGCACCTCCGCGGCGCTGGCCTTCTCCAGTCCCTCCACGGTGCGCTTGAACTCATCCATCGGCCGGCGGTGGAAGTAGAGATTCGCGGCGCTGACACCCAGGCCCTCCACCGTCTCGAAGGCGCCCGGGAACGCGCGGATGAGGCCTTCGCGCGCCGCGGCCAGCTCCTTCTCCGTGATGGGGTTGGACTTGATGCCGGCCAGCTCCTTGATGAACTCGTTGAGGGCCGGACCCGTCACGTCCTTCCGCACGGCCGCGTACGCGGTGAGCGGTCCCACGCCCAGGCGCGTGCCCAGGTGCGCGTTGGCGCCGTAGCTGTAGCCCTTGTCCTCGCGGATGTTCATGTTGAGCCGGCTGCCGAAGAAGCCGCCGAACACCGTGGTGGCCAGCTCCAGCGGGAACTCGTCCGGGTGGCCCGTGGCGAGGCCAGGACGGCCCACCAGCACCACCGTCTGCTCCAGGCCCGGCTTGGGCACCACGCGCACCAGTTGACGCGGCGGCGCGGGCGGCGCGGGCGGCGGCTTGGGAGCCACGGCCCCGCCCTTCCACCCGCCGAAGTACTTCTTCCCCCACTCCACTGCCTGCTGGAGCGTCACGTCGCCGGTCATGATGAGCGCGGCGGCGCGAGGGCCGGTGTTCTTCGTGTAGAAGTTCTTCGCGTCCGCCAGCGTGAGCGACTCCACCGTCTTCGGCGTACCGCCGGACGTGTGGCCATACGGGTGGTCCGCGCCGAACACGGCCTGGTAGTAGGCCTGCTGCGCCAGGAAGTTCGGGTCGCCCATGCGGCGCACCAGCTCGCCCAGCTGCTGCTTCTTGCGCCGCTCGAAGGCCTTCGCGTCGAAGGTGGGCCGCAGGACGACGTCCGACAGCAGGCTCATCGCCGCGTCCACGTTGGTCGTGAGCACGCGCGCGCCCACGAAGGCGCCGTCCGGGTCCACCGACATCGCGGGCGACACGCCCAGGTCCGCGAACGCGTTGTCCAGCGCCACCGTGTCGCGCTTGCCCGCGCCCTCCAGCAGCATGCGGTAGGACAGGTCCGCGATGCCCAGCTTCGCGGCGGGCTCCTGCGACCCGCCCGCGGCGAAGGCGATGCCCACGAACACCAGCGGCAATTCCTTGCGCGTGCTGACGATGACGGTGAGGCCGTTGTCCAGCTTCGCCTGCTCGAAGGTGGGCAGCACCAGCTCCGGCGGCTTGCCGGGCTTGGGCTGCTGGTCGCGGAACGCCTCCGCGTCCGGAGCGGGTGTCTGGGATTGCTGCGCCGTGGGGGGCGTCTCGGTGGGAGGCGTCTCCGCGGGCTTCGTGGTGGCGCAGCCGGCGACGGACAGCGTGAGGAGGGCAGTGAGGATTCGGCGGTGCATGACTAGCGGGCCTCCTTGCCCGGGGCGGAAGACGGCGCGGCCTTGTCGGCGGACGGCACCGCGTGGAGCACGACGCGCGCGTCCGGGCGCAGCACGTCGTTGGCGAACTGCTTCACCGCGTCGGGCGTGACGTCCTGGTAGCGCGCCAGGTCCTGCGCGACGTAGCTGGGCTCGCCCACGAACTGGTTGTAGCTCTGGAGCGTGTCGGACTTGCTGCCGGAGCCGCCCACCGCCTGCAGACCCGCCAGCTGGCGCGTGTCATAGCGGGTGCGCGCGCGGACAATCTCCTCCTGCGTGACGCCGTCCTTGCGGACCTCGTCCAGCACCGCGTCGATCTCCTTCTTCAGCGTGTCCGTGGTGACGCCGGGCCGGGCCACCGCCTCGATGGAGAAGACGGACTGCGCGCCCTGGCTCTGCTGCACGGCGTCCACGCTCTGCGCCAGCTGCTTGTCCAGCACCAGCCGGCGGTACAGGCGGCTCGCGCGGCCCGTGCCCAGCGCGGTGGCGAGCACGTCCGCCGTCGCGTCCCCGGGCTTCAGGTACGGGGCGGTGAGCCAGGACATGGTGAGCAGGGGCAGCGTGGCCACCTTCTCGTCGTGGCGGATGACCGTCTCACGCGTGACCTTCACCGGCTTCACGTCCGGACGCTGGGGCCTGGGTCCAGAGGTCAGCGTGCCGAAGTACTTCTCCACCAGCGCCTTGGCCTTCGCGGGGTCGAAGTCGCCCACGATGGCGAGCGTCGCGTTGGAGGGCGCGTACCACTTGCGGAAGAACCCCTTCACGTCATCCACCGTGGCCGCGTCCAGGTCCTTCATGGATCCAATCACGTTGCCGGAGTACGGGTGCGGCGCGGGGAACAGCGCCTGCCACGCCTTCTCCTGCGCCTCGCCGTAGGGGGCCGTCTCCACGCTCTGGCGGCGCTCGTTCTTCACGACCTCCTTCTGCGTATCGAGCTTCTTCTGCGTGAGCGCGTCCAGCAGGAAGCCCATGCGGTCGCTCTCCAACCACAGGGCCGTCTCCAGCAGGTTGCTGGGCACGGTCTCGTAGTAGTTGGTGCGGTCGAAGCTGGTGGTGCCGTTGAGGTCCGTGGCGCCCGCCTGCTCCAGCAGGCCGATGTGCACGTCGTCCGGCACGTGCTTGGAGCCCTGGAACATCATGTGCTCGAAGAGGTGCGCGAACCCGGTGCGGCCCGGCTGCTCGTCGTAGGCGCCCACGTGGTACCAGATGTTGACGGCCACCACGGGCAGCTTGCGGTCCACGGAGAAGATGACCTCCATGCCGTTGGGCAGCGTGTACTTCTCATACGGGATGGCCAGGTTTTCGCGGCCGGGCTCCAGCGGCTTCGCCTCGGGGGTCTGAGCGAGCGCCGGAAGCCCCACGAACAGGGCCGCTGCGGCGAGGGCCTTCAATCGGGACAAGGTTCCTCCACGGTTCAGGACGTTCTCTCGCGCGCTTAGCACGCGCCCCGGGGCCTGTAAGCCGGAAGGAGACGGGGTGGGCCCGGGGGTGCCGGGTGTTGCTCGCCGTGCGACACTGCGGCCATGAGCCTGGAGGTGCCCCTCTCCCAGCAGGGCCGCTGCGCGGTCCACCCGGACCTGCCCGCGGGCGGCACCTGTTCCCGCTGCGGGAGCTTCTTCTGCGCGGACTGCGCCACGTCCGTGGCGGGCCTGGGCGTGCGGTTGTATTGCACGGCCTGCGCGGCGCGCCCGGACGTGAACTACCTGGAGGCCCTGCGCCAGCGCTATTGGGGCCGGCGCGATGACTGGGCGTGGGTGGTGGGAGGCGTGACGCTGCTGCTCTGCGTGGCCACCGCCGCCGCGCTGGCGCAGTGGGGGCTGCGCGCGACGAAGTCGTCGTTGTTCACGCTGTTGCTGCTGTTGCCCGTTCCGGTGGGCGTGGCCTTCTTCCTGGGCCAGCGCTGGGCGCGGCACGCCATGCTGGTCACGCCGTTGGTGATGGCCGTGGCGGCGGATGCCATTAACCGGGATGGGCGCTTCTTCTACTTCCTGTGCGCCATCCCCGGGGTGCTCACCGGGCTGCGCATCCACCGGGACGTGCGCAACCAGCTCTTCTTCCGGCTGCCGGTGTCGCCCGGGGCGCTGAAGTTTCTCTGGGACCAGCGCTTCAACAACCCGATGGCGCATCAGGCGCTGCGGTTCGGCTTCGGCTCGGTGCTGATGCCCCTGCTCTCACCCATCGCGGTGATTTGCGGCGCGGTGGCGCTGACACGCGTGGACCCGGCGGCGACCCCGCCCATTGGCCGCCAGGGCCAGGCCATTACGGGCCTGGTCCTGGGGCTGGTCAGTCCGCTGCTGTGGTGGTTCGTCCTGCTGCCGTGGTTGGCGGACCTGATCCACTCCTGACCGCGGCGGTCAGAAGGTGCGGGACTGCAGCGAGATCCGGGTGCGGATGGTGTCGCGCACCCGGTCCCCGGCGCCCTGGCACTCGCCGCGCGCTTCGTCCAGGCGCAGCTCTGAGTCTGTCCGGGGCAGGTCCCCGCCCAGGAAGCACGTCCCCAGCGGCAGCTCCTTCAGCCAGACATCCTGGTTGAACATCACGCGCAGGGAACCCCCCTCCTCCAGCGTGAGGTCGTAGGCGGTCTCGAAGCCCAGCGCCGTGCCCTCGGGCAAGGTGAGGTTCATGTCCCAGCCCCGCGAGTCCTGGGTCAGGCGGGTGTGGGCATTCAAACCGTTCTTCCCCAGCACGAAGTCCACCCGCCGGTAGATGCCGGGGGGCACCCGCGGTCCTTTCACGTCATTCCAGGGCTCCCCAGTCCCCAGGTCGATGGAGAACGGACCCGCGAGCGTGACCGTGCCCGGGGCATCTCCCGACTGGACGCACCCGGTGCCCTCCGGGAGCTCGTCCTCCACGTCCTCGCAACGCAGTCCTCCCCCCAATTCCAGACGGATGTCCGCAATGTCGGCGGTGGCGAACTCCAGCTGGAAGGCCGATCCGTCACCCGACTTGATGTCGCGGAGCGAGGGCGGGTCCGTCATCGCCCGGACTCCCGAGGCCGGGACCGCCAGGGAGCTCCCCTGGAGGAACGAGTGATTGAGCGCGAAGTACAGCCGGGGATGGCTGTCACCGCAGCCGGACAGCCCCAGGGACATCAAAGACAGACACAGCCAACGTGAGGTCATGGACATGGGTTCACCGGTGGGAAGCGAGGTACATCCGGGTGCTGGCTTCGATGTTCTGTTTCACGCGCTCGGCGGCGCCCGCGCACGCACCCGTCCCGCTCTCCAGGCGCAGCGTGGTGCCGTCCAGGGTCAGGTCTCCCAACGCCAGACAGCTCGCCACGGGGACGCCGTCGAGCCACGTGGTCAGGTCCAGGCTGCCCACCACGACGGGGTTTTCGGCGTCGCTGAGGTCAAAGGGATGCCGCGGCTCGAAGCGCAGGGCCGCGGTGGACGGGAAGGCCACTGTCAGGACATGGCGCTGGTCCTCCCAGGTGAAGCTCGCGGCCATGCTGAAGCTGGGGAGCGAGGGCGCGTTCTGACCCAGGCGGGCCTCGATGCGGGAATAGGTTCCCTGGGGGATACGGAGCGTCCAGTCCGGGATGATCGTGGCGCTCAGCCAATTCACGTCGAGGGGCTCCCGTACGCTCAACGTCCCGGGCTGTCCATCCGCCGCGTCGGTGCAGGTCATCAACGGGGCCAGCGGGTCCTCGTAGTCCGAGCACTCGCGCCCGGACGGCAATTCCAGACGCACGTCGAACAGCGTGGCGTTGGCGGACTCGACCGTGAACTTGAGACCGTCGTTCGAGGAGAAGGTGGGCGACGCGAGCGGGGCGTCCATCGTCATCCGCCGGGACGGCGAGGCCTCCGCCGTCAGCGGACGCATGTAGGTCGACGGGTTGATGCCGAAGCGCAGCTCGGTGGTGTCCGAGTCGCTGTCACAGGCAGACAGACACAGCACGGCGACAGCAAGGCCGGAGGCACGCAACCAGGGGATGGAGGGCATGTCGGAAGCAACGCGTGAGGGGGAGCGCCTCCGGCCGGGCGTCCCGATGCGCGGACCCCGGAGGGCCCACGAAGCCACAGCATGCCCGAAGCCCGGGGAAATGGACAGACACCCGCGATGGTGGCGCATGCCAGCGGACAGACCGGTGCCCACGCTGAAGGAGGAACCCCACAGGAGAGACGCCATGGCAACGCAACGAGTGAGCGACGTGATGACATCCGACGTGGAGGTCGTCCGCCCGTCTGATTCCCTGAGGGTCGCCGCGGAGAAGATGCGCCTGCTGAACGTGGGCCCCATCCCCGTGTGTGATGGCGACCAGCTGGTGGGTATCGTCACGGACCGGGACATCGTCATCCGCGCGGTGGCGCAGGGACTGGACGCCGAGCGCACCCAGGTGGCCCAGGCGATGACCCGGGGCGTGGAGTTCGTCTACGACGACGACGACCTCACCCAGGCAGCCCAGAAGATGAGGGCCTCGCAGATCCGCCGCATCCTGGTGTTGAACCGGGAGAAGCGGTTGGTGGGCATCCTCTCGCTGGGGGATGTCTCGGCGGAGCTCAGCGACCAGGAGAGCGGCAGGACGCTCGAGGAGGTCTCCGCCCCGTCACAGCCGGCCGCACCCTGAGACGGCTACATGCCGCCGAGCTTCGTCTCCAGCTCCGACAGATCGCGGTGCACGGCCGCGTCCGTCTCCCGCAGGCCTTCGACCTTGCGCACTGCGGAGATGACGGTGGAGTGGTCCTTGTTGAAGCGCGAGGCGATCTCCGGGAAGGAGCTCTTCGTCAGCTTGCGGCTCAGGTACATGGCCACCTGGCGTGCGTGCGCGAGCGCCTTGTGGCGCCGGTCCTCCTTCAGCGCTTCGACCGTCACCTTGTAGAAGCGGGCGACCTCGCGCTGGATGGCGTCCACGTCCACGGCGCGCTGCGCGGGCAGGATGTCGCGCAGCACCTGGGACGCGAACTCCTCCGTCACCGGCTGCTTGGTGAGGCTGTGCATCGCGGACAGCTTCACGAGCGCGCCTTCCAGTTCACGCACGTTCTTCTGCACGTGCTTGGCGATGAAGTGCGCCACGGGGTCCGGCAGGTCGAGGCCCTCCTGCTCCGCCTTCTTCTGGAGGATGGCGACGCGCGTCTCGTAGGAGGGCTCGCGGATGTCCGCCATCAAGCCCATGGCGAAGCGGCTGCGCAGGCGGTCCTCCATGCCGGGCACTTCCGCGGGCACCATGTCGCTGGTGAGCACGATGGCCTTGTTGAGGCCGAAGAGCGTCTCGAAGGTGTAGAAGAACTCCTTCTGCGTCTCCTCGCGCTTGCCCAGGAACTGGATGTCGTCGATGAGCAGCACGTCGCACTCTTCGCGGAACTTCCGGCGGAAGTCCGTCATGCGGTGCTCGCGCACGCTCTCCACGTACTCGTTCGTGAACTGCTCGCTGGAGAGGTAGACGATGCGCTGGGTGGGGTCCTTCTCCCAGATGTGATTGCCCACCGCCTGGAGCAGGTGGGTCTTGCCCAGGCCGGTGCCGCCGTAGATGTAGAGCGGGTTGTAGTTGTGGCCCGGCCGGTGGGCCACGGCCTGCGCGGCGGCGGCGGGGAGCTGGTTGCTGTCCGCGACGACGTAGGTGTCGAAGGTGAAGCGCGGGTTGAGCCGCGCGGGCCGCAGCGAGTTCACCTTGACGATGGGCGTGGGTGGCAGGTCCGCGGACGGCGGGATGCCGACGACGACCTCATAGGCGACGCGGCCCAGGGACGGCTCCAGCCGGGCCAGGTGCGTCTCCAGCATGGCGCGGTAGTGGTCATCCACCCAGTCGCGGAAGAAGCGGTCCGGCACGCCCAGGACCAGGGCGTTCTCGCGCACCTCCATGGGGCGCATCCGCTCCAGCCAGGTGAGGGCGTAGTGCAGCCCCTCCTGACGGATGGCTTCCAGCGTGCGGGTCCAGATGACGCCGGCACTGGGAAGCGAAGGCGAAGGGGCTTGGGCGAGGGCGTTCACTTGGAGGCTCAGGGACGGCGCGGAACGAGGGAACCCGCGGGCGTTCGGCGGTGCTAACACCCGCTCTCCGGCTGATCAAGGAACCGGCCTGTAGCACGGATCAGCGGGGCGTCCTGGCGGGTGGGGATGATCACTCCCGGTGGATCCGCTTTTTCGCCTCTAGCGCGAGCCGTTCCGGTGGGTTGTGCGAGGTGGTCCGTGGAGCCACCTGAACGGATCCACCGGTGTGTCCGGGACGTCCTGCGCTGGACGGATGGCGGAGGTCCGTCCGTGGCCCTCCCCTGCTCCCGGCAGCATGGGAGGGAACCCTCGAGGCCTGGGAGCGGCGGGATGTGTGAACCGCATCGTGGAGCGGGGCTGACGCGCAGGAGCGCGCTGTTCGCGGGGGCTCTGCTCCTGGGCGCGGGATGTCTTCGACGGGGGACGGTGCCCGTGCGCGAGACGATGTCACAGGACACGGGGAAGGCGGGCCGCCGCTACCTGGTGAAGGGCGGCGTGGTGACGCTCATGGAGCGCAGCAACGTGGACACCGTCATCGTGGCCGGACAAGTCCGCAAGTGGCGCGGGGCGCTGGTGGACGTGGACCTGGAGGGCCTGCGTCAGCGGGTCACCGCGTCCCGGGACTTCCTGTTCGAAACATCCGGCGTGCCGCGCCGGTTGTTCTGAAGGGACCTTGCGGCCTCCGCACGCGCCGGCTCATTCCCGCCCCAGGCCCCAGTTACGGTCCGGGTCATTGTGGCGATTGTTGGCGTACAGGCTTTTCTTCTGAATCTTCTGGGCCGTTCCGTCAGCAGAAACCCACGAGAAGGTGACATCGGAGTCGTGACTCTTCCCAGAGTTACTCCACTGGCTGAACACCCCCTTGGTGGGTCTGGATCCGATCCTGAGCGAGGGATGAGCTGACAGGCCATCGAGCGGCCGTGAGCCTGCGCATCGGCACGATGGAAGGCGTCTGGTGGGTTACCTCGATGGAGGTGGCAAGATGCCGAAGGTG
>NZ_RAWR01000301.1:0-9822 GCF_003986945.1 Corallococcus sp. AB018
GCTACCTCAGCGAGCCGGTGACGCTCGACGTGGAGGTGGAGGTGGACACGCGGGCCTTCAACCCGGACGCGGTGGTGCAGGCGGTGCGGGCGGCGCTGCTGGACGCGCTGTCGCTGCGGCACCGGGGACCTGGACGAAATACTCCACCGTGGGCGGCTCGCTCGAGGTGATGATCCGCTTCCCCATCTGCCGCGCCACCGGCACCACCACTGGCCGGGCCAGCACCGCCTGCGCCAGGGCCAGCTCGCCGATGCTCCGGTCCAACCCCACCTTCTTCCCGTCCACGGAGGTGACGCGCCGGTAGTAGCGCCGCTGTCCGTCCGACACGGTGACGATGTCCCCCGCGAGCAGGCCCCGCGGCTCCACCGCCAGCCGCAGCATCAACCCCACCGCGCCGCCCGTCCGCAGCGGCCCCTGGACCGGCAACCGCTCCTTGGGGCGGACATGCACGCGCGTGCGCCCGAGGGTGAAGACGTTGCTCGGGAGCGTGGGGGTCACCCGCAAGGTCGTGGTCCCCGCCTCCTGGAGGACGCTGTCCACCACGAAGGCCACGCACCGCCCATCCACCTCGCTCTCGAGGACGACGGGCTCCCCCGCGTTGATGCCGGAGAGGCTCCCCTCCAACACCAGCTTCTTCGTGGAGTGTCCCAGCGCGTCCGGACTCACCCCATGCCCCGCGGGCCGGAGCAGGTTGAGCTCCGCGTCCACGTCCAGGTCGTCGAGCGACTCGAACGTGACGGGCGCGCCCCCGTCCGGCGGCGAGTGTCGCACCGCGAAGCCTCGCCCCAGCCGTCCCCGCGTCCCCGCCTTCGCGTGCACCACCAGCGGAGTGAAGGCCGACGCGGGAGGCGACGGGTGGTAGTCGATCATCTCCACCAGCCGGCGCAGGCTCTCCCACTGGGTCGCCGTCCCCAGGTAGCCCTCGTTGGCATAGGCGTCCACGTGCTCGGTGAGGACGTGCGTCGCACGCGCCAGGGCGCGGGCAATCTCCCAACCCCAGTCCGGCACGGAGGCACGCGGGGCCTCGTACTGGGCCAGCAGCCGCGCCTGCCGCTCGGACTCGCTCTCCGAAACCGGGGCCTGCATCCCGGGCCAGCGGACGGACGCCTCCGGCCGGTTGAAGCGCTCGTCCAATCGCGCGCGGAGCTCCTCGAGCAGCGTGGCCGCGTTGGCGTCCACGTAGCGGATGCGCCGCAACCCCGCCCGGTTCCACCGGGTGATGTCCGATGACTTGCTCACCCTCGCCTCCCGCCCCGCAGGTTCAACGTGTACGAGCCCCGCTCCGGATGGGCCGGGTCGTTGTCACACGTGGCCAGCTCGATGCCTTGGAGCAGGATGCGGCCGGTGGCCACCTGGTCCAGGTAGCGCGCGCCGAAACGCTTGAGCTGATCCAACTGCACCGTCTCCACGCCCTCCAGCGCGGTGAGCGTCTGGATGAGGTCGCTGGCGTTGACGTCCTCTCCGAAGCGCAGCCGGCCCGGCTCGAAGAACCCTCCCGGGCCGCGCCCGAGGGCCTGCTCCACCGCGGCGCGGACCTCGGACTGGAAGTAGTCCGGCCCCACCTGGAGGGTGAACGCCAGCTGGATGCCCACCGGCACCGCGTCCTGGAGCTGCACCTCCTGGCCAATCATCCGGTACGTCTCCACGTAGCCGCCCAGCAACGTGCGCAGGGAGGTGTCCGGCCAGTGCGGCGCATCCAGCCCCCGCTCGATGTGGAAGCGCTCCACGCGCTTGCGCAGGTCCGCGGGCGTGGTGGCCGCCGCGCTCGTGCCCTCCACGGCATCCAGCACCCGGTCATTCCCCCCGATGATGGCCACCCGCACGACGGTCCACGAGCCGCCCCACTCCAGCGAGGCCTGCGCGTGGCGGACCAGCGGGTGCTCCTCCAACATCCCGCCGTAGTCCTCCACCGTCACCATGCGCCGCTGGACGTGCAGCTCGCGAGGCCCCGCGCGCCGCGCCGCCTCCATCAGGAAGGGGTTCGCCGCCCAGGCCTGCTCCAGCTCCGCCCTCGCCCCCTCCCCATCCGCCGCCGGGTTGGTGCGGATGTCTCCCGCGGCGAAGGCCATGCGCTCCGCGTCGTAGCCGATGAGCCGCGACAGCCGCCGCACGGACTCCGGCCGGCGCGCGGTCTCCAGGAAGGACTCGGCGGCGACCCGGTCCGCCATGTCCGACAGCTGGTCGAGCACCGCCGACAGCACCTCCACCAGGACGACCTCGATGTCCGCCGCCGTCCAGCGCTGGCGCTCCGGGATGCGCGCCGCCAGCTCCTCCATCATGAAGCGGCGGAAGCCGTCGAAGTCGCGCACCTGCCAGTCGAAGTCGTTGCCCACGTCGGGGAGCGGCCGGGGCAGTCCCCGCACCACGCGGCGGCCACATCCCGGCAGCCCGGGCTCGAAGAGGATTTCAGGGACGGGCGTGTCAGCCACCGACGCCTCCCACCGCGAAGAGCTGCTGCTGGGGAACACCCAGCGTGGTGAGGCGGTAGCGCACGACGAGCTGGAGCTTCTCGTCCTCGCCCGTCACCTCCAGCTCCAGGCTGCCCGGGTCCACCTCTCCGCGCAGCGCGTCCGCCAGCGCCGCCTGCATGCGCCGCCGCGTCACGTCCCACAGCGGCGTGCCGTTGGGTTCGAACACCAGCATCTTCGCCCCACCCCCGAAGTCCGGGCGGAACACCCGCTCCCCGGGCGTGGTGAAGAGGACCTGCTCGATCTGCTCCCGCACGTGCTGGCCGCGCCGGCTGATGGCCGGCCCCTGCGCCTCCACGCGGAACGGGAAGGCCAGGCACGGTGGGTCCCCCAGGCGCTGACGCTGATCGAATGGCTCGCTCATCCCTCGTCCCTTTCCCTCACTTCGTCATCACCGACGTCGACAGCGTGCTCATCTCGCCCTGGGGGATGGGCGGCGACGTGGGGCCCCCCGGCGCCGACGAGGTGTGCACGTGCGTGGCGAACAGGGTGAGGAAGCTCTGCCCCTTGATGACGGGCTCCCCGCCACTGCCGCCCAAAAGCACCTGCGTCCCCTCCACCACCACCTGCTGGCCCTTCACCTTCACCCCCGAGGACGCGGTCTCGATGGTGTTGCCGTGCGAGTCCTCCACCCGCACGCCGCTGGAGGACAGGACGAGCGAGTTGCCGTGGCTGTCCTCGACGCGCAGCTCCTCGCCCTCCGCGTCCAGCACCACCGTGGCGCCCTTGGCGTCCGTCAGCGCCACCGTCCCCTTCGGGTCGATGCTCAGCTGCGCCCCCTTCGGGTGCTGGAGCAGCACCGCCTCCTCGTCCTTCGCGTCGTCGAACCGCAACACGTGGCCCGCGGGCGTGCGGAGCAGGCGCGTGGTGGGAGGCGTCTTCGCCGCGTCCTCCGGCACGTCCTCCTTCTTCTGCCAGAACGTCCCCGTCCAGATGGGCCTGCGCAGGTCCCCCTCCTCGAACTCCACCCACACCTGGGCCTCCACCTCCGGAATGGCGAACCAGCCATGTCCCGCGGCGCCACCGAAGGGCACGCAGGGCAGCGCCCAGGGCGAGGACTCGGAGCCCAGCACCGACGGCACCCTCAACTTGAGGCGCCCCAATCCGTCCGGGTCCTGGTTGTCCGCGACGAAGCCCCGGTACTTGCCGAAGTACTTGTCGCGCGTATGCCGGATGAGCTCCGTGAGCAGCTCTGGCGTCACAGGAGACCTCCCAGCACGTTGAGCGCCCCGCCCCCGAGGTTGTCCCCATAGGCATTGCGCAACAGGCGCAGCCCCTGCCGGTAACCGTCGTGTGAGAAGACATGCGTGACGGCGTCCACGTAGTAGATGCCGCCCAGCCACTCACCGACGCCGTCCACGCCCACGGGCTGGCCCACCTTGAGGACATGACCGTAGGCCGTGCCGTCCAGCTCCCCTTCCGCGCGCACGCGCAGGGAGAAGTCGTTCACCTTGCGCCGGGCCCGGGCGAGCAGCTCCTCCTCGTCCACGGCCCCCTCGCGGGTGAGCAGCCACGTGAAGTCGCGCCCCTCTTGGCCACCGTGCGCCTGCTGGGTACCGAGCAGCGGGAGATCCGGCGTCACCTCCTGCCGGCGTGGCTCCGCGCCCGACAAGGGGGCCAGGTCCACCGCCACCGTGTTCGGGCGATGCCCGTCCGTGGTGACGCTCAACGCGCGGCAGTGCGTGTCCAGGCCCGCGTAGACGCGGATGGTCGGTTGGGGCTCGGCGTCCAGCCGCATGGGGCCGAAGTAGATGACGCCTCCCCGGACCAGCAGCTCGTACCCGTTGGCCTCGGCCCGGGCACGCAGGAACCGGATGTCGGTGGAGTCCTGCGGCACCACCAATCCGCTCAGGCCGGCGCCGCTGGTGGGGTCCACCACCAGGCCGTGGCGCGCGGCGATCTCCGCCAGCAGCACGCCGTCCGACGTCGGGACCTCCGCGCCCCACACGCGCCGCACGTGCTCGCGGTCCATCGCCAGCGATTCGTCCTGGCAGGACACCGTGACGCGGGCGGTGCCCATGTCCTCGGGGTAGTCCGCGCGCACCTCGCGCACGAAGCCCCGCAGCACCTCCTCGGTGTGCTGACCGAAGCGGGCCTCGATGAGGATGGGCTCCCAGGGGGCCAGGACCTCCGCGTCCTGCACCGTCCAGCGCCCGCTCTCGTCGCGGCGCGTGTCGAAGACGAGCGTCGCCACGCCGACCCGGTCGCGGCTCACCTCCACCCTGGCTTCGCGGAGGAACGGATAGAGCGAGGTGATGGGACGGCCTCGCACCTCGATGGCGCACTCGACGGGTTCCCGGAAGCGCTCGCTGAACAGGTCGGCCAGCATGGCGCTATTCCGTGGCCCGCGGGATGAGGATGACCTGGCCCACGAAGCTGTCGAGCGTCAGGTCGCCGCCGAAGAGGAAGCCCGGGTTGGCGTCCAGGATGCGCCACCACAGCCTCGCGTCGTTGTAGTAGTGGCGCGCCAGCAGATCCAGGCGCTCACCGGAGCGGACCACGTGCTCCAACACGCCGGTGGCCGGGCCGATGGCGCGAGGCCTCACGCCGCGGAACACCTCCCCCAACACCGGGTCCTCGTCGAAGGCACGGGCCTTCGCATACCGCGAGTCACGCGGGAACATCACAGCACCCCCTTGAGCAGGTCCGCGGTGAGCCGGCCGCTGTTGACCGCCGCGCCCACGAGCTGACGGGCCTTCTCCCGCAGGTAGAACGGGTTGTTGCCCTCGATGACCTGCAACGTGAGCGACACCGTCGCCCGGTAGGCCACCAGCGATGGCAGGAAGTTCGTCTCCTCCACCCGGACGGACGTCAGGAACACGGGCAGCACCTGGCCACCCCAGACGAACAGCAGCACCGACGCGAACTGCTCGCGCTGGAAGGCCCGCTCCGACCCGAGCCCCAGGCTGGCCAGCAACTGGAGCCCTCCCGGCCCCTGCGACTTCGGCTCCACCAGCGTGCGCAGCGTGTCCAACTCCGGCTGGATGCCCAGCGTGGCGGCCACCGCGTCGCCTTCGTGCATGCGGTCGGTGGCGTCCAGGAGGATCTCCAGCGTGAACGACTCCGGCTCGACCGACACGCCCTGGGCCACGCGGGGCGTCTCCGTGGGCAGCGCGAAGTCGTAGGCCCCGCGCAGCCCTGGCGTCCCCGGCGTGCGCAAGGTGAGCGTGCGCGTGCGCGAGAGCGTGCGCGGATTGAAGTCGAACACCAGCGCCAGGGGAGGCACGGACAGGCCGTACTCCACCAGCGCGCCCCGGCTCACCCTCACCATCCACGGCCTCCTTCCTCTTCGACCCGGCCAGTCTCCACCGCGCCCCTGACATGGGTGACGAGCGCGTGGGCGATGCGCGAGGCCACCTCCCCATCCGGCAGCGACAGGTCCACGTGCAGCGACAGGTGCGCGGAAGGCACGTGGTGCGCCCCCTCACTCACCACGTGCACGCGAGACAGCTCGCGCGCGACGAGCCGGACGAGCGTGTCCGCGCGGCGCTCGAAGCCCGCTGGCAGCCGCAGGTGCAACGCGTCGATGGTCAGCATGGCGCCAGCTCCTTTGGCAGGTGCTTGCGCAAGGGCCCCAGCTCCGACGCGGACACGTCGCGCCCCTCCTTGCCCAGCTCGCGCCACACCGCGAGCGCGAGCTCCCGCATGCCGATGGGGGTCCCCGCGCCCGCGGCGAGATAGGCCGCGTGCAGCGCTGCGTTGCGGATGCCGCCACCGGACAGGCTCACCGCCGAGCCCAGCACCTCCGGGTCCCCCTCCGGCGACAGCGGCGCGCGCGGCGGCAGCAGCCCCCGCCACAACCTCGCCTGCGCGCGGGCGTCCGGCCGGGGGAACTCCACCACCACCTGGAAACGGCGGGCGAACGCCGGGTCCAGGTTGCCCTTGAGGTTGGTGGTGAGGATGCACGGCCCCGTGTGTTGCTCGATTCGCGCCAGCAGGTGGCTCACCTCCTGGTTGGCGTACCGGTCGCGGGCCTCGCGCACCTCGCCACGGCGCCCGAAGAGGCTGTCCGCCTCGTCGAAGAGGAGGATGACGTCGCGCCCGTGGGCCGCGTCGAAGAGCTTGCTGACGTTCTTCTCCGTCTCGCCGATGTACTTGCTGACGAGCGCGCCCAGGTCCACGCGGTGCAGCTCCCAGCCCATGGTCGTGGCGAGCACCGAGGCGGCGAACGTCTTCCCCGTCCCGGACGGGCCGGAGAACAACGCCACGGGGCCGCCCATCGCGCGACCGCCCCATTGCTCCACCACCGTCTCGCGATGCTGGAGCCACAACAGGAACTCCCGCAGGAGCGCCAGCTTCGCCTCCGGCAGCACCAGCTCCTCCCAGCGCGCCGTGCCCGGCACCCGCAACGCGCCCGGGAGCGACAGGGGCGGCTCCGGGGCTCCGAGCAGGCGCGGCGTGAGGCCACGGCTCGGCCGGATGGGCGAGTAGGGGCCTCCCTCGTCGCGCTCCAGCAACCCCAGGCGCCGCAGGGGCGCGTCCTCGGACAACACCGACGACAACCTCGCGCCGTCCGCGGGCTGCAATGCGAGCAGTTCCTGGATGAGCGCCGCCGTGGGGTACACCGGCTGCGCAGCGCCGGGCTGGAGCTGCTGGAAGAGCCAGCCGACGCGAGGCTCCATCTCGGGCGCCACCGCGCAGGCCAGCACGTCGTACTCGACGGGAGCGAGCTGGCTCGCGCGGAGCCGGCGCCACGCCGAGCCATCCTCCCGGGCCCCCCGCACCCGCGCCTGGGCCTCGCGCAGCCGCTCCAGCACCGCGTCCTCCAACGACGCGCCCTGGCGCAGCCGCGACAGGCACTGCCCCAGCAACTCCACCCGCTCCACCTCCGCCCGCAGGGGTTCCGTGCTCATGCGCCACCTCCATGCAAGGTGACGAAGACGGGGTTGCCCCGCGCCTCGAGCTCCACGCCCTCCGGCCCGTCCGCGGCGCGCCGGTAGCGGCGCACGGCGTAGAGCACGGCCTGTCCCGCATGGTCCGAGAAGGGCAGCGGCACCGGCACACGCGACGTGGCGGGCGGCTGCTCCGGGTCCACCTCCAGCACGGCCGGCGTCATGTCGACCGCCGTGTCCACCGTGCGCCACCCCAGGGTCTGGTCCCAGACGTCCCACCGGAAGTGCACGCTCGCCCCGGCCGCTCCGGCCACCACGACCTCTGGCGTGAAGCCCGCCAGCTCCGGGCTGCCCACCTCGAACACCAGGCTCTGCGTGCAGGTCCCCGCGCGCACGAAGCCAACCTGCGGCGCCCAGTCCTCCAACCGCGGGTCCACCCTCAACCGCGCCAGGGGCGGCGTCCAGGCTGGCACCGCCGGCACCGGCCCGCGTTGCGTCCGCGGCTGTACGTGGGCCCCCACGGACACCACGCGAGGCGCCTCGCGCGTGCGCGTGCGCGGCACCACCGGAACGAGCGCCACCTCGTAGGCCACGGACGGCCGGTAGACGACGTCCTTCTGCGTGGACCAGAGGCGGTTGATGTCATCCAGGCTCAGCGGCTGGAAGATGAGCTGCAAGCGGACCACCTCGCCGGAGGCGTCCAGCGCGTCCATGACGGGCTTCTCGTGGAAGAAGCGGATGACCTCGCCCAGCAGGCGCAGGTCGTTCTCCCCCGCGCTCACCGTGTCCTCGGCGGCGGCGAACGCCGTCACCAGGCAGTGCACGCGCAGGAACCAGGTCTGACCGGGCAGCACGTCCGCGCCCATGGGCGGTGGCTCGAAGCGGTGGAAGAACAGGTTGACCCGGTGGTCCGTGTCACCCGTGGCGGGCGCGGCGGCGGCGGGCGTGCCGATGGGCACGCGGACCGTCTGCCCCTGCAGGCGGAAGCTCTCGCGAACGAAGTCCGCCAGCGAGCGGCAGGCCACGGAGACCGAGGATTCAGGCAGGGCCATCTCAGGCGTTCCGGAGGTAGTGACGGTTGAGCAAGTCCGAGCCCTGGCCCGGAATCGCGGAGGAAGACGCGGGCGCGGGCGCCGGCGCGGTGATGACCACGTGCACCTCGCCGATGTGCACACGGGGCTCCTGGAGCTCGCGCCGCGGCAGCAACGCCGGAGCGGCCCCTCGCGCGGCCTCCCCTGGCGGCAACGCCGGAGCGGCCTCCCCTGGCGGCGGAGCCTGTCGCGCGACGTCCCGGGGAACCGCCCGCGCCTCCCGCTCGGCGGAGGACGCGCCCGGCACCGGGCGCGGGGCACGAGCTGGAGTCTCGGACGCGGTGGACCCGGACGAAGCGGACCCGGGCACGGCCCGTCCCTTCGGCGCTGGGGCTTCTTGTACGAAGGCCCCCGGTGCCGCCGGCCCCGAGGACCGGCCAGGCGCGGCCTCCTGGGACGCGGGCATCGATGGCCCCCGGGCCTCCGGAACACGCGGAGGCACGGACGGCACGAAGGCGGGAGGGGTGGCGGACCCCTGTGGCTTTCTCCTGAGCAGGCCTGTCGCAGCCAGAGGCGGAACGGAGGAGCTCTCGGTGTCCTGGGTCGTGCCTTCTTCCAACCCCGCTCCACGAGGAAGCGACGTCAGTCCGGTCACGCCTTCAGGCACCTCGAACCCACCCGCCCCACGTGACTTCACCAGGACCGGGTCGGGTAGAACATCAAGGCTGTCGGGGTCCTCGCCGGTCGCCCGGTCCGGTTCCCCACCAGCCTCCACTGGAACTCGGACGGCACCTGCCAGGATGCCGCCCTGCCCCTGAGGGACCACTGCGCTAGCCACCTTTCCCAGACCTCGACTTCCGTTTCCGGAGTCAGGCCTGGCCTCCCAGTCATGGTCCGCGGACCGGGGGGCGGGCTCTCCGCCCCACGCCGGTGGTGCTTCCCCGACGACCTCGGACACAGGTGTGTCCTCCCACTCTTCCAGCGGTGCCTCGGGCACCCGGTGCGGGAGCGCATCGGCAAGGATGTCAGCCAGAAACCTCATCGCGGACTCCAAAGTCGTTTCACGTCGTCACACCCGCGCCCCGTTCCACGAGACGCAGGTACCGCCGCCGCCGGTGCCTCGGGAGCGCGAGGATGTCCCGCTCGCTCCAGTGGTACGTCGACGCCAGCGTGTGGACCTCCTCCAGCAACGCCTCCGGGTCCATGGACAGGCACCCATACGGATCCACCTCCACCTCCCGCACATCCCCGCATGCGGCACAGGGCGCCTGGACCCGCGTCACCACCGCTGGAGACACCGCCTCCAGTGCCTCGTCGATGCGCTGCACGTCCGCGGCATCCAGCCGCGTCACGTCCCACGTGGAGGCGTCCAACGGCTCCGCGCAGCGCGCCAGCAACGCGTGCGCGTCCATCCGCCCTTCCTCCACGACGGCCTCCTGGTCCGCGCCCGCGGGCACGCGGACCCGGACCCGCCCCTGCCCCGTCTCCACC